>JAIWNO010000189.1 GCA_020216785.1 Desulfomonile sp. | reverse complement strand
CGAGCGACGCGACTGAACCAAAGATCAATCTTCAGGCTCTGCTCGCCAAACGGGTCCCCATACTCCTCGAATTCGGACGGGGTTGGTGTATTCCCTGCAAGTACATGAAACCGATCCTCGATGATATGTCGCGGACTTACGGTAATCGAGCCGTTGTCATGACAGTTGATATGGACGTGAACAGGGATTTGGTGAACAGCTTCCGAATTCGTATCATGCCTACCCAGGTTTTCCTCACGCCTGACGGCAAGGAGTTTTTCAGAAACGAAGGGACACTGGAGCGAGATCAAATAGCGCATGTGTTTTCAAAGATGGGGGTAGCGCCACCTGCGGGAGTCGGCGCAGCCCCGGGCCCGGCGGCGCAGGCCCCTCCGCAAGCTATTCAGCCGTATCAAGGCACGAGGTAGGTAGGAGCGACCACGCACCGTCATGTTCACCAGAGGGCTCAGGCTTCCGGCAGATGTGCTGGGGATTTGCCGGAGGCCTGCAGCCGCTTAACACCGCAATTTACTGCGCTGAGGCGCGGATAATGGATCTGGTTTATAAGGAGGCAAAATATGGAATCTTTTTTCGCCATTGTTCAGCAGTGGATATCATCGGGCAGCATCTGGCTCGCCGCGGGCGGATCGTTCGTCGGTGGCGCTTTAACCGCGCTCAATCCGTGTGTTTTGGTCATGGTTCCGCTCCTGATCGGGTTTATCGGGGGCATGGACGAAAACATGACCGCATGGAAGTCATTTCTCTTTACTGCGGTCTTTATCTTGGGATTCAGCGTGGAGTTGGCGGTTCTGTTCACTGTTGGGCTGGCCGCGGCGCCGTTCCTGCAATCGCAATATATGGTTTACGTGGTCGCGGGGATCTGTATTCTGCTGGGGCTCCACTTCATGGACGTATTTCACATACAGCTCCCGATTTCTCAGGACAAACTTCCAAAATATACAGGGTTCCTCGGAGTGGCCCTCTTCGGCTTCATGTTCGGCCTGGTATCTCTGCCGTGCACGGGTCCTGCTCTCCTGCTCATCGTGAGTGTCATTCCCTTGAAAGGAGCATTGTTCGGCGGCGTTATGATGCTTTCTTACGGTATCGGGCATTCCTTGCTGATCCTCGCGGTAGGTACCTCGGCCGGTGCGGCGAAACACCTGATCAGTTCACAAAAAATGCACTCAGCCAACCTGGTTCTCAAGAAAGCTGCGGGGGCCCTGCTCGCTGGTGTGGGCCTTTACATCGGTGTCGGAGCGATGTTCCCTGGTCTGGGAATCGGTATGTGACACAGGCTTTGTTACGCTATGACCACGGCGGGGCAAGATCATACCCGCATCCGTGTGGGTAACGACGATGTCGGGATCATGGGATTGAGGAGTGCTCTCGAAGCCATCGCTCTATCCCATGCCGACAAGTGCGACGAAGAAGTCGAAAGTGAGCTGCTAGAGCGGTTGAGAAAGACCAATTATATTCCGCGCTCCGCAAGTGCGGAATATGGCAGAGCCTTTGTGCGGGAGTTCCGGAAATTCTTGGGTCAATCGCACGAAGCCGAGCCCTCCGGCCCCCTCAGGGTCGTAATTCTCGGCCCCGGTTGTTCTCAGTGCGACCGCCTGGAACAGATGGTCATGCAGGTCTTGAGTGAATTGAATCTTGCGGCCTCTGTGGAACATGTGACCGACCTCATGGAAATCGCCAAATTCGGGCTTGTCCGGACTCCGGCGCTGGCGGTCAATGGAAAGGTTGTCGCATCGGGAATGGTGCCGACAGCAAAAAGGATTGCGGAGTGCTTGACAGCCGCTAAGGGAACTTGAAATCTTCTTGAACCGACAGCTTGAGAGCGATCCCGGCAGCATTTCGTAACAACCCGGAGACGTAGTCGGCCCTGCGACAAGACGGCTGTTGGCTGAAAAAAACGTGGAGTAGTCACGCACAACATGTTACTATTTGACGAAACCCTACAATATCCTGCAGGGTGTGATCAGCGAGTCACGGGTTGCAGAAAGGAATGATCAAATGGAACAAGAGGAATCATCTCACTTGTGGGAACTGGCGGTGCTGATTACCGCTCTTGTCATTGTGATCGCTATATCGTGTTGGGCCGGGAATTGACGACCCACGGGTGATGTCTAAATCCTGGTCGGGCACAGGAGAGCGGAGCACAAATCCGATGGAATTGCCCCGCATGGTCTACTGAGGATGATGTGATCCATTGTCCAATATGAGGTGATTCTCAATGCCCGTAGCAATGAGATGTGAAGGGGGCAGAAAACATGTCCCGTGAGAGCAGGCTCCACTTTGCGATTACGCTGGCCGTTGTCGCCGTCTTCGCGGTTATCGTGTACATGATCTTCTTCATGGAGCGGCCGACTAGAGATTCTGCGGAAGAGCAGCGCATAGACCTGCAAGCTATGACCGCCAAACGAGTGCCCATTCTTCTCGAATTCGGGAAAGGATGGTGCCGGCCGTGCAAGTACATGAAACCCATTCTTGAGGACATGGCCAAAGAGTACGGAGAAAGGGCGGTTGTGGCTGCAGTGGACATGGACGCAAATTATGACCTGGTACGACGTTTCGGAGTCAGGGTGATGCCCACACAGGTGTTTTTGTGGCCCGATGGAAGGGAGTTTTTCAGGAATGAGGGCGTGCTTGAACGAGAGGATATCAGGACTGTCTTTTCCAAAATGGGCGTCAATGGCGCCAAAGGCGGCCAAAAGCAGAGTCGGAGCGCGGCAGGCGGGCAGGCAACGAGGGAGCAGCTGCCAGAGGAGGCCTGAAATTGAATTCAGTGCCGATCCCAACACTGGGCGTTTCCGTCGAGGCGCCGAAGCATTTGCTTAGGTTGCGGTGGATGCACTCGACCAATCACCTGGTCTGGAGTCGAATCTGGGCCATTATGGATGGGTGGGCCTTCACATCACGCAGGGAGCCATATTCTCGAGCATTGGATTCATATTCCAGCCGTGTAAACGGAGCATTTGCAAATGGCCGATGATTATCGCCAAATTTGGGTCGGTGAGGACAAGATCAATCTCAAAGGATTGGACTTGGCAATTGAGGAAATCGCCCAGTCTCACGCGGAGAGGACCGACGAGGAGATCCAGGAGGCTCTTCTCGAGAGATTATCCGAGAAGAATTACATCGCTGATTGCGCGAGAAAAGAATATGCGGAGGCACTCCTCAGGGAGTTTAGGAAATTCCTCGGACAATCGTATGAAGAAGCACCGGGACCGTCATTGCGTATTGAAGTTCTCGGTCCCGGGTGCTCCCAGTGCAATCACCTGGAACAAACCGTAAAGCAGGCGTTATCCGAAATGGGGCTTGCCGCTTCCGTCGAACACGTGACCGACATCAAGGAAATAGGAAAGTACGGACTCGTAAAGACCCCGGCCCTGATGATTAACGGCCGGTGCGTGGTCAGTGGGACCGTGCCGCCAGTGAAGAAAATAAAGGAATTACTTGGAAAAGCCTAGGCAGGCGACACCGAAAGGAATGACTCAGGTCTTCGTGCCGACCACAGTTAGTAAATTGGCTGGAGATACAGATATGCTGGAAATCTGGAAAGCAGCAGCCGAAGAAATTGCACGAGGCCGCGAGTTTGTTCTGGCGACAATCCTTTCCGTGCAAGGGGCTTGTCCGAGCAGCGTGGGGACACGTTTTCTCGTGAAGCACGACGGCGGAATGGTGGGCACCATTGGAGGAGGACAATTTGAGGCAAAGATTCGAGAGCTGGCTCTCGAGTCCATCCAGTGGAAGGCCTCACAGCGACAGATCTTTTCCTTCGCCGGCTCGGACGTCGAGTCGTTGGAAATGATTTGCGGCGGAGAAGCAGATGTGCTTATTGAGTTCGTGGGCCGCGATGACATCCTTTTTCACAAAATCATTCGACGTTTGGTCGAGATAACTCAGAAGAAAGCCTCCGGATATCTCATCTCCGAAGTTTTCATCGGAGTCGGAGAGCAGAGCCCGCAGCGACTGAATCACGCACTGATGGACAGCGGAGGCTTTCGCGTGGGCGGGTTCCCTGGATGCATCAACTTGATCGAGTCGCTCCGTTGCGGCGGCAATCTGAAGACTGCACAATTGACCGAACTGGGTGGATGGGAATATCCGATCTTTCTTGAATGGATCAAACCTTCCGGCACCGTATACATATTTGGGGCAGGTCATGTGGGCATTTGTGTTGCTCATTTGGCAGCCTATGTCAACTTCAAGGTTGTGGTGCTTGACGACCGGTCTGAGTTTGCCTGTGCCACGAAATTCCCCGAGGCAGACATGATCATCGTCCTGGACTCGTTTGAGGGGTGCGTTGCGGATCTCCCCCTGGATGAGGACAGCTTTGTCGTCATTGTCACAAGGGGACATGCCCACGACAAGACGGTCCTGGAACAAGCGCTACGCTCGTCGGCAGGTTATATCGGCATGATTGGGTCCAGGCGTAAGACGTCAATGACTTTTGACGCCCTCCTGAAAACTGGGTTCAGTGAGGAAGCACTCAAGCGGGTGCACGCACCAATAGGCCTTAACATTGGAGGAGAAACGCCTCAGGAGATCGCTGTCTCGATTGTCGGCGAAATGATTCAGGTAAGGCACACACGGATGAGTAACGGAGGCCGAGAGGCCCAATTGAAAGTGACCACTGGAGAGATCTGTGAGCAAGGTACTCAGATTAACATGGCTAACAGTCCGGGCTCCTCTTGTTCCCGTGGTGACCTGGACAGGTCAACGAGGTCACGATGAGCACGAACTTGAAAAACGGCATAAAGGTCATTTGCCGAGCGTTGATAATGTCAGTTCTCTTTGGGGCTATAGGCCCTATGATCAATTTGATGTCCCAGAGACCGCTCCCCTGGGTGTACGTCGCGCCCAAAGAAGTGATGGTTGCCGGCGTTAAAGTGTCGCTCGTGGATGAAAAAGAGGCACGGCAATACTTTGATGACGGCTCAACCGTGTTTGTTGATTCGCGTAAGTGCGATGATTACGCCAAAGCACATGTAAAAGGGGCTATTTGTTTTCCGCCTGAGAGTGCAGAAGAGCGATTTCCGGCAACCGAACCCCTGCTGCCCCTCGACAGCCGAATCATTCTTTATTGTTACGGACCTGAGTGCGACATGGCGGAAAGGGTTGGGGAGTTTTTGGGACGGAGAGGCTACAAAAACATGCTCATCATGAGTTCCGGTTTCGCTGCCTGGGAAAGGGCCGGATTTCCTGTGGAGCGCTCAATCGAGAGCGGGACTTCGCCCGAGGACGGCGACTTCGGTATAGAGGGGTCTCAAGCGCTGGAGCATCAGGTGGCCTGTCGGGGCAGCGGCCTCGCCTGGAGGCGTAACGGCAATGTTTAGAGGCTGTTACTTCCTCGTCGTTACGACAGACGAGAAGGAGATGGTCGGGTAATTTCCCCTGGGGCTGCGGTCTCCAAAGATTAGAAGAGGCGCAATGATATTTGCGGAGAAGATTCGATGAGCGACAGCTTTCGAGACCCGTACGAAATTCTCGGACTTCCCAAGGGCGCCAGTGACCGGGAGATCAGAAGAGTGTATCGGTGTCTCGCCAAGAAGTATCATCCGGACCTGAATCCTGACAACCCTGGGGCCGAACAGAGGTTCAAGCAGATTCAAGAGGCTTATGACGCGTTGATGGATAGAAAACCCCAACAAACACTTCGCAAAACCGATCTGAATCCAATGGCCGCTTGCGGCGGTGTGGACATCTCTCATCCTTTTGTCCGGTTCTATCAGGCACTCCGGACTGCGGAAAGATTCAGGATGCAAAACCAGGCTGCATCTACCGATCACGAACGCCGGACCGCGAGGCACGACGCATCGTCTGACGATTCGGCCCCGTAGCGAGGTTCACTATGAAGTTTTACGTGCTCATCGCCCGCGTCATTATCGGCGGACTCTTCGTTCTCGCCAGCATACACAAGATTGTTGACCCAGCGGGCTTCGCTATGGCGATACGGAACTACATGCTCGTTCCGGCAGCATGGAGTAATCTTCTCGCTCTGGTTGTGCCGTGGATCGAGCTTGGCGCTGGAGTTTTGTTAATTCTCGGCATCCAGACAAAGCCGTGCGCGCTGCTTACTACAGGAATGCTGGGGATTTTCCTGGCAGCCCTCATTTACGTTTACACCATTGGACTGGACATCAATTGCGGTTGTTTCACGTCGGCTGCGTCATCGGCAGGGCGTGTCGGCCCTTATCACCTCGTCCGGGATACCCTGCTCTTTCTTATTTCTCTGTCCATTCTGGTAGCGGACAGAGACGAGCCGAACGTTTCGCATATCTTGATCCCGGCGGAGAAGCAGCCGCCTGCAACAGCATGAGTTTTCGGTTTTTAAAATACCCATGAGGAAAGGATTCACGCCATGTCTGACGAATGTTGCACGAAAAACCAGGATGTCATGATTCTAGCGTGCTCCGGGGCCTCGAACCTGGGGCAGTTGGCCAATCAGGCCGCGGTGGAGTTGACCCGTGAAGGATTCGGAAAAATGTTCTGTGTGGCTGCGATCGGCGCTCACTTGCCGACCTTCGTGGAGGCCGCCAAAAAGTCTGAAGGGCTGATCACCGTGGATGGGTGCGCGGTGGGTTGTGCGAGAAAGATTCTGGAGCACGCGGATGTGCCGCTTCAGGCGTACGTCGTGCTGTACGATCTCGGTATCGAGAAAAACTCGAACACCAACCTGATCCCCAGTGAGGTCGAAAAGGTGAAGGCCGCTGTGAAGGATTCCCTCAAGGGTCGTATGACGACGGTTTCTGTTCACGCGGGGAAATCTCGCAGCTGTTGCGGTTAAGCCTCCGTCCACGGCGGTGAATCTGCCGGGAGCAAACCCGAGTCATAGGCGGAATGGTCCCCGTCCGCTGCTGTTTCAAAGGATGAAGGATCATGAAGACACTCACGACCATCATTCTCGTGTGCGTCACCGTTGTGCCGACAGTACTCTCGTATGCTGTGGCCGACACGGTGGACGATCTTATCAGGGGTCTGAAAGACCCGTCGCCGGAAGTGAGAGTGAAGGCTATCAAAGATCTTTGTGGCGGTTGAGAAAAGCCGTCGAGGGCAGTTGGCCCTCTTCTCGAAGCCTTGCAAGACCCTGATTGGCGTGTGCGTCGCGCGTCCGCTGAAGGGCTCGGTTTTTTCTCCTCCGCTTCCAGCAGGATTATTCGACCGTTGGTGACCGCGCTCGGTGACGAAAAGATTGAGGTACGTCGAGAAGTTGTGCTTTCACTTGGCAGACTTGGTCCAAGTTCGCCGGAAGTAAAAGAGGCTTTGCAACGACGAGCCGAGGAGACCGACCCGCTGATGAAGACCAACGTTGAGATCGCTCTCGCTTTGCTTGGGACGTATGACGATTCCACTCCCCCTCATCTTGTAAAAGCGCTTGGGAGTGACCATCAAAGCACGGCTTCCGGGGCGCGATTGGCGCTCAGCAGGATCGCACGAGAATCACCGGAGAAGATCATCTCCGTGCTCTCGGAAGCACTTGAAGTGCGTGAACAGCAGCTGCTTGATAACGCATTAAAGGTCTTGCAGAGTTTGAAGGGCCGCGGAGAGCACCTTCTTCCCCAAATTGCAGGCCTGTATGACAAAGTGGGGCCGCAACTCCGACGCCGGGTTTTGTGGACGGTGATCGATATCGACACCAAAGGAGATCATGCCCTTCCATTGTGCCTCAAAGCCCTGGACGATTCGGAGGCGTTTGTTCGAAAAGAAGCACTGATGGCGCTCGTGCGATATCGGCCGAGACTTGATTCCTACTCCGACCAACTGATCAAGGCGCTTCAAGATCGGAACGAAGACAACCGATTGATCGCGATCGGGGTTATCAAAGGACTTCCCAATAGGGCGGCGGACGCAATCCCGAGCCTGATT
Source organism: Desulfomonile sp. (assembly GCA_020216785.1). GTDB lineage: Bacteria > Desulfobacterota > Desulfomonilia > Desulfomonilales > Desulfomonilaceae > JAIWNO01. The sequence goes on along the minus strand of JAIWNO010000189.1, from coordinate 2,149 downwards.
TCACTGGCTGAGTCAGGACCGCAGCGGACGCGTATCGCCGCAATTTCTGCTCTCGGGAGCATCAAAGCATCTTCGCAAGAGAGTTTTGCCGCATTGGGGAAGGCGCTCGTCGACAAAGACGAGAAGATTCGCGTCGCTGCAGTGAATGCTCTCCGGGTCGCGGGGACCAGTGCTTCTCAACCGGCGATCGAAATACTGGAAGGGGCCCTTGCTCGCGAGCCGGAACAGAGGATGAGAGGATTGATTACCGCTGCGCTCGATGAACTGCGAAAGGGCGGCCAAGGCCACTCAACAGGGTGGAAAGAAAAGCGACGCGGCGGATGAGACTGAGAGGCCTTGAGTGCGCGCAGCCTCATTTCACTCATGAGGCTGCCGGCTCCGTGATTGAGAACACCATGAAGAATCTTTCGGTAAAAAACGATCGCGAGTTTTATGGCTGTCACGGGTATTCAACTGTGGGGGCAGCAAAGATCCGCTCACCCGATATCCCAATATTGATTCCGGCAACCCTGGCTTGGTGCCGAGAACGGACAGAAGGGGGTTAATACCATGATTTACATCGCTTATCTCGTGGTCGGCTTTCTGGCCGGGGTTATAGGCGGCCTTCTTGGCACAGGAGGCTGTGCGTTGATCATGCCTGTAATCCGGTTCGGCTTCAATTTCGACCCGGCTTTTGCCGTGGGAACCACCCTGACTGCCGTGGTGTTCACCGCTGGCTCCGGCGCGATACAGCACTTCACCATGAAGAACGTGGACCTTTCAACAGCGCTCCAAGTTGGTCTGAGCGGGATCGTCGGGGTGATTGTCGGTTCGTTTGTCTTCGGCTACATCAAAACGTACGGGGAGCTGATTGACCTGATAATCGGCATAGCGTTTATCATCGTTTCCATAAGAATGTTGTACGAGGGCATGTTCGGGACCACACCACCTCCTCAAGGCAACCAAGTGCCGGGTACGGTCTTGTCGAAATCTGCGCTGGGATCAGGCATTGGCTTCCTCACCGGCATCATCGGACTTGGAGGCGGATATGCCCTTGTTCCATCGTTCATCTACTTCTTCAAAGCTCCCATGAAACTGGCCATAGGGACCTCGATGGCCGCGTTCGTCTGGATGGCGCTCGTCGGGGCGCTCTTCAAGATTTACCAGGACGTCGTAAATCTTCCCGTGGCAGTGGTTCTCGGCGTTGGCGCTCTGGTTGGCGCCATTTATGGGGCGAGACTCGTGGCAAAGCTCAAGCCCAATTTGCTTAAAGCCCTCTTCGGGTTTCTGTTTTGTTACGTATCTCTCAAATATATCCTTCTCTATTTTCAGATTCATATCTGACAGGAGCATCATTGCGTTGAGAGCGAAGAAGGACCCACGAGTAAAGATCCACGTGCAGAGCACGTGGCTTTGCTGTTAGCCCCCGTAGGGGGCTGTGTCGTTGAATTCAGCCTCCTGCGACTTATATGGGACCTACTGCCGTCATTCCGGCGAAAGCCGGAATCCAGGCATTGCCTTTAATACTGGACCCCGGATCAAGTCCGGGGTGACGGCGTGGGGCGACGGGTTTCCATGAAAGCTTTGGACATTTTCGGCATAGCCTATGCCCTCTGACCACGTGCAAAGCACGTGGGTTTCCATGTCGCATTAAAGATGGAACAAGCCAGAATGACATCCCCGTTTTCTCGGAATTTTCCGATGACCCTGACAGAGCGGATTTCAATAACGGCCGTATGGAGGTGAGAGCACGATGAGGAGCAACCGGTTGAACGTAAGAGGGCTCACCTCACTCATGACTGCGGCCGGCTTTCTTATTCTGGCTCTTTCGGGGATCGTAGCCTTCGTGGTCCCCCACGGTCGGATTGCATATTGGACTGACTGGCAGTTTCTGGGTTTGACCAAAACGAACTGGGCCGACATCCACCTGATTGGCAGTGTGTTGTTCCTCGTCGCCGGAGGAGTTCACATATACCTCAACTGGAGACCTCTGACCGGATACTTTGTGGGCAGGGTCAAGGGCGGTCTCGCGTTTAACAGAAAAGTGTATGTGACTGTCCTCGTGGCGATTTGCGTTATAGTGGGAGCAATTTACCGGATTCCTCCTTTGAGTTACATCTCGCGTCTCGGTGAGTTGGCCAAGGAGTCTTGGGTTAGCCGAGAATATGAG
>JAIWNO010000188.1 GCA_020216785.1 Desulfomonile sp. | reverse complement strand
AGGTAGGTCTCGCTTAGGTCTGGGTAATCCTGATTGAGAAGATCGTTGTCCTGATAATCCCTAGTCGCCATCCGCAACCTCGACTCGCTGACGTCGCCGGACCTGTCGAATGGGGTGGTCTAAGGTCTCTTGAACCGTCCCAAGCCGATTACTGATCCGTCAACCCCCTGTTCGGGCCTCCTTCAATGGACGGTCCACCCGGCCCACCGGGTAGCTCGACCATCGCAAGCCGCAGGCCCAATCAAACCACTTTGATATCAACGATAGCACGAACCTATGGCGACGTCAATCGGACTGTCCAGCCTCGTTTCGCACTATTTCCGATCTGTGGCGAACAAGGTTGAACCATGCAGCGGCAGCGCCCACTGAGACCACTGCCGCAGTCTCGGTCCTGAGCGAGGCGGACCCCAGATTCACGGGCACGAATCCGACGCTTCGTGCACGATCCTCCTCAGCCGGCTCAAAGCCGCCTTCAGGTCCTACCAGCAACACAAGTGCAAGAGATGGAGATCGCTCAAGCTCTTTCAATAGCGGCGAGGTATTCGGCCTCGTTGAGAGCACGAGACGCAGCCCGGTCAGCTCGCTCGCCAGGAAGTCATTAAGCGACATCGGCGACTCTACCGCCGGCAAATCCACGCGGCCAGACTGAGCCGCAGCCGAGGCGACTACCGCGTCCCAGCGCTCCTTTCGCTCATCGGGTCGCCGCGCGGTCCGACTGGTAAGAATCGGTACGAACCGGAGCACTCCTAATTCCGTACAGTGTCGAAGAATCTCCTCGAAGGGCCCCGGACGCACGCAGCCGAATGCGAGTGTAACATCGCACGGATGGATAGGCTCTGCCGCTACTGACCGAACAATCACCCCATGTAGACCGCCCTCTTCGCATCCCACAAGCTTCACTCGGTACGTGCAGCTGCCGTCAAAAACCTCCACCTCTTTACCCGGCTCCAGACGGAGCACTCGAATCAGGTAACGCAAGGTCTTGGGCGGAAAAACGACACCTTCCCGCGAGATCCCCTCAGGGGGTACGAATATTCTGCGAATGCGCATGAAGTCGATAGTCCTCACGGTTCCTGGCGGCCAAAACGGTTTCTCAGGTAAAGATCGATCCGATCAAGCCCGTCGAGAATATTTTTCAAGGAGTTGGTATACGAAAATCGAATGAAACCCTCGGCCTTGTCGCCGAAATCAATTCCCGGCGCTACCCCCACTCCCGCTTCGTCGAGGATTTCGAAAGCGAAGGCATACGAATCAGCCGAAAAGTGCCGCGCATCGGCCAGCACGTAGAAGGCTGCGGTCGGATCGACCTCGATGCGGAAACCGATTTCTTTGAGACGAGCGACCATTGCTTGGCGCCGTTGATTGAAGACTTCCTTCATGCGCTTTGTCTCCCCGGAGGAGTTTGTGAGCGCCTCAACGCCTGCGTACTGAATGAAGTCCGCAGCGCTGATAAAGAAATTCTGGCTCATTTTCTGTATTGGGCGGATATAGTCGCCTCCAGCGATGAGGTAGCCGAGCCGCCAGCCCGTCATAGCGAATAACTTGGAAAAGCCGTTTACGACGAAGGCATCTTTCGTGAACTCAAGGATCGAGTGCTCCTGCCCTTCGTACACCAGTCCGTGATAGATTTCGTCGGATATGATCGGCACGTTCAGCTCGGCCAGCCTTTGCATCCGATCCGACTCCATCACCGTGCCTGTGGGGTTGGCCGGGGAGTTGACGAGAATGGCCCGCGTGCGCTCGGTCACGGCTTTCGCTACATCATCAGGGTCCATCTGAAAGCCGTTCTTCGCCGGAGCCTCGACGAATACGGGCACTCCACCGAGGAACTTCACAAAGTTGGGATAGCAGGCATAGTGCGGATCCGAAAGAATCACTTCAGAACCGGGATCGAGAATGGCCGCGAGCACCAGAAATATCGCAGGAGAAGATCCGGAGGTAACTACAACCGTGTCCGGGTCCACACGAACTCCATAGGTCTTGCGATAGTGGTCCGCGATCGCGTGGCGCAGCTCATATATGCCTATGCTGGAGGTATAGTGGGTTTTGCCCGCCTTGAGGGCTTCTATCCCTGCCTGAATGATGTTCGCGGGCGTGTCGAAATCCGGTTCTCCCACTTCCAGATGTATCACCTCCCGGCCATCGCGTGCCATGTCCATCGCCCGTTCCAGGACGTCCATCACGAGAAAGGGCGGGATTTCCACGGATCGTGTCGATATCGCGCGTTCAACAGGCTGCATAAGGCGTCTCCAACATGTACAGTCGATCACAAGGTTTTCATTATAGTGGAGCGGCGCCCCGAGGTCCAAACTTCTCGTTGATTTTCGGGTCTTGCCCTGATAGAATACCGCAACTGCTAGAAAAGCCTTTACTTTTGAGGCGGGGCTTGATTTTCGCACAGGCCGTGACCACTGAAATTCCGGTTGAGATCGTCGCGCGGCGGAGCGTAGCGCTCGCTTTGGTCGCTGCCGTTTGCGCTGTCCTCAGCACTCCTTCCTTGAGCCTGTGCGAGACTTACGGTTTCAAGGACGAACGGGGCAGCTTCGCGCCCAAGGTCGTGGTGACGGTGGGCAACCGCGAAGTCCTCATCAAGAAGACCAATCCGGCGGACAAGTTCACCATATCGCTCACGATGAACAAGAAGAATCGGGCCCTCGTGAACAATGTGACATCGCTGAAGCTCCAGTGGATTAACCTTCAGAATCAGCCCGGCAGACCGCTCCCGTTCTCAGATAAGCAGCACTACGATTACAGAACACTCACCTACAAAGAGGCCATGACGAGATCGGCGGCAGTCAAGATTATTGACGAATCTACGCGCGACCTATTTACCGGTAAAGAATTCAGCGATCTCTTCTCACTCAAGATCGACGACCGCGAGTTGATCTCTTCCGATGCATTCGAGGAGAAAGACCGCACCGTACAGCTCGGCGCCGGTCGCGACTTCTCAATAGATGTGGACAAAGACTCAATCGAGTTCACCGAGGAAAACTTCAAGCGGGGCCAAACCATCGACGTAGTGAACCGCTCCGAGCACAGTCAGGCTATGGGCGTCGAGCTACGGGAAAATGGGTGGTTTTTACCCAAGATCATTCACAAGCGGGAACAGACAACCATTCCCCAGAAAAGCTGGGATCGATTCACTGTTGACGCCGGTTCGGGGTTCTCGATCATCCTCGTTCCGACCCAGCATGACCTGAAGCAATTGGCCGCACTCGACGGGACCGAGGTGGTCATCAAGGTGTGGGATGGCAACGCCGTACGCGATACGCGACGAATCCCCATCCGTGTTTCCGGCGACCTCATCGCCGCAGCAAAAGAATCCTCCGGAACGGCGCCGCCGAGTAACCGAACCTCTCGCCGGGAACCACAGCCTTCTCCCCAAACCCGTCCCGCGGAGACGGCCCCGCGCGAGCCGCCACGGGAGGCGGGTTTCCCGGGCGGAACATGGCTTTGGATGGTGCAGATTTTCAATCTGATAATACTCGTGGCACTCGGAGCATACAGCATCTTCTTCATGCTCCCTCGTGTGCAAGTGCTGGAAGATCGGCTCGCCAAGAATGAAATGTTCATTCACGGAAGTCGAGAGGCTATCCGCGAAGAGCTGGAAGAGGTCAAACACGATATTCTCCGGCAGTGCCGCCCCGACGCCCCCCCAGAATGAGCGCCCCCGGCTTGATCCGCACAATCCTGCTTGCACTGACGCTCGGCATCTCAACAAGCGCATGGGGATCCGAAGGCGAGCTGCTGGGCACGATCAGCGAGTCCGGGCGTTTCCAACCCAAGGTGCGGATACTCAAAGAAGGATCGTCGGTTATCGTCACCAAGGTTGATCCTGCCGACAAGTTCGAGATGCTTCGGATAAGGTTCATATTCCCCGGCGCTTCCCGTCCCGATGCGATGAAGGACCTCTTCATCCAGTGGGAAAAGCAGCCGGAACAGTGGGGAAAGTTGTGGCACATCGACACCCACCGCGGGTTCCAACGCGACGAGAAGCTTTTTACAGCCTCCTGGAACACGGCTCTGTCGTTCGTAATCCTTGATCGGTCGCGAGATCGACGGCTACATGCGGTTCCCTGGGATCATATGATCCGCATGTGGCTCGACGGCCAACCTCTTACCAGAGCGCCTATTCAAGAGCTGCCCGTAGCCGCGCCCGCACGGATGGACCATTTTGATAACGACGGGAACGCCGTCACCCGTACCCATGGTACTCCTGTGACCACAAATGTTTCACCACAGCCTCCGCCGGCGCATTCCATCGATAGGACCGCCCAGCAGGCCCTCGAACAGAAATATCAAGATCTCACGGGTCGAATGAGTCGACTCGAGCATTCGGTCTCCACGACCGTGGACAAAGGGCTCGAAAAGAAGTACTACGATATTCGCGACCGAGTTTCGCGGCTGGAACATTCGGTATCAATGGCTCAGAAATGGTTCTTTTGGGGTCCGCTGCTGTCACTGGTTCTATCTATCGTATTTAGCAGCGTGGCCCTTTTCTGGGCATTTGCTCGCCTCACCCGAAGCGCTGGACCGGGAGTGTCGTCCGCTCCGTATGATGCGAGGATGAGGGTCCATCCCGATCACAGATTCCGCAGAACGGAATAATTCTGCCGAGGTATATCTCAGGAGGAGCTTAATGATCGGCACTGTGCCGAAAAGGTTTTTTCTAACCAGTGGCTTTGGAGAGGCATCCAATGCCCTTAACGCTTTCGATGCCGCACTTCTTCGTGCAGGGATTGGTGACACCAACCTTGTCAAGATGAGTAGTATCCTTCCGCCGAGAGCGGAAGAAATTGCACCTTATGTGATACCGAAAGGCTCCCTGGTTCCCGTCGCGTTCGCCGAACTTACCTGCGACCGGCCGGGCACAAGGATTTCGGCCGCGGTGGCTGTGGGAATTCCCGAAGATCCCGACATGGCAGGGCTCATCATGGAGTGCAGCCACGAAGGCACGCCTGCTCTGTGCGAACGGAGGGCCAGGGCGATGGTCCGGGAAGGTATGGAACAGATCCGCGGGGTCAAAATCCGGGAGATCAAGAGTATCTCCGCTTCACTCACAGTTCATAGAGTGGGAGCGGTCTTTGCGGCGGTAGTGCTATGTCCATGAGCGAACAAGAATGGTTCACCGAGATTTTTGGGAACAGCGCATTCTCGGTGCGATACTCGAAGAAACTCGTCGACCTTCAGAGCGACTTTCAGCGCATCGAAATCTTCGAGAGCGTATCGATGGGCCGCGTGCTCGTCCTGAATGGCTGTTTCATGGTTACGGACAAGGATGCGTTCATCTATCATGAGATGCTCGTGCACCCTGCCATGGCGCTGTTGGCCTCTCCAGGAAGGGCCCTCGTCATCGGAGGCGGTGACGGAGGCGCTGTCACGGAACTGACCAAGTACCCCGAACTGACGACGATCATCCTGTGTGAAATCGACGGCAAGGTGATTGATTCATGTCGAGAATTCTTTCCTGACATATCGCGAGGTCTCGACGACCCGCGAGTCAAAGTGGTCGTTGGCGATGGCGCTGCGTTTGTGAGGGAATCGGGCGAACATTTCGATCTCATTGTTGTGGATTCAACCGACCCGGTGGGCCCCGCGGAAGTACTGTTTCAGGAGCCCTTCTATGAAGCGGTAAAGCAGAGCCTCAGGCCGGGCGGTCTCGCGGTCTTTCAGACAGAGAGCCCCCTCTTCATGGAAGACGTTTTCCATTCCGTGACTCTGAATCTCGGAGCGGTATTCGGCCACAGATCAGTACGGCCATACCTCGCGACGATACCCTGCTATCCTGGCGGGCTGTGGTCGTTCACACTGTGCAGTGGAGACTCGTACCCGTGCGACCCTGCCAATCCCGCCTCTTTTGGCCGACTTCCGGTTGCGCTCCGCTACTACACTCCTGACATCCATCGGGCCGCATTCGCGTTGCCGGCTTTTGCGCAACGCTCTCTCGGGCAGCTTCCATGACGCGGCATCTGTTCCTGGAAGCGGCTGGAGTTAAGGCGATTCCGGGACGTCCGGCTCTGCTCGGAATGCCTCTGGACGTCACATCCACCTACAGGCGGGGATCCGCTGATGCGCCGAGCGCAATCCGTGTGTCATCCGATTCGATCGAGTCCTATTCACCCTTTCTCGATCGTGACCTGCTCGACGCTCCCTTCGCGGACCTTGGCGACGTTTTCGTAGAGTCATCATCGCTGGAAGAAACTCTCGCAGCAATCCGAGAGATGACCGCGCTGGTAATGACCGCGAGCGCTTTCCCGTTGTGTCTCGGCGGGGAGCACACGATCGCGCTCCCGGTTGTGGAGGCCTTGAACGAAGTCCATCCCGACCTGATCGTGGTGCACGCAGACGCGCATACCGATTTGCGCGAGCATTACGAAGGCAATCCGATCAACCACGCGACTGTGATGCGAAGGATAGCCGAAATTGTAGGACCTGATCGGCTGATCCAGCTCGGCATCCGTTCCGGGACCAAGGAAGAGTTCGCGTGGATGCGGCGCCATGCAACGATCCTCCAGTGGGGACCTGCCGCGGAACGGGACCTGCTCCGCCGAATCGGCGACCGGCCAGTATACCTGAGCTTCGACCTGGACGTGCTGGACCCCGTGTGCTTTCCCGGCACAGGCAACCCTGAGCCGGGCGGCTGGTTCTACGCGGACGTCGAACGCTTGCTTTTTGCGCTCGACCGCGTGCATCTCGTCGCTGCGGATGTCGTCGAACTCAACCCGCGCGTGGACCCCTCCGAGGTCTCTACGATTACCGCTGCTCGGATTGTGCGGGAATTGCTGCTGATTCTCGGCAATCGGCCTTAATGGGCTGACGTGCGGAAAAGGAGGAATCCGTAAATTTTCATTGTAGGGGCCGGTCTGAGACCGATGCGTCGTCAAGACAGTAACATAGTCGCTGTGGGAGCGCACCCGTCGCGAGTGCGTTCCCGGAAGCCGGGCCACCACATGAAGACTATCTCAAAACTTGGGAGAAGTTGAAAATCGTAGCACGATCGAGTCTGGGCTCCGTCTTTATCACCCTCACCCCGGCTCTCTCCAGTGGGAGAGGGATGCCTGTGGAGCCATTTCCGGTCCCATCTCCCTCAGGGAGAGGGTTAAGGTGAGGGGGTATTCGTGCTACGATTTCACTATTGCTGGTGATTTTGAGACAGTCTTCATGGGTCTGCCCCTACCGGATGTCATTGCCGGCAGCTGAATGAAATCGCATTGGTGTTGCGGGTCGCGTGCACCCTTGAAGTTACGATTGACACCAACCAATACCCCTGATAGAGAAGTTCCCACATAACATCTAGGCTGACCCTTTCAGCGTGGAGTGCAATGTTTTCGCGATTGCCGAAATACTCGCGTATGCGCGCGGCGCTATATTTAGCATTAGTTCTGTGCTCCGCTGCAGCCGCAGAGACAGGCCCCGCGCGGAATCTGCGCCAGGGCCAGTGCCCGGACCTCGTGGAACTCATCAACGAGCTGACACCGGTGGTTGTGAGCATCTCCATCGAGCGACACATGCTGCAAAAAAGCTCTTCCGAGCCGCCTCCGCTTTTCCGGTACGGGCCGGGTTGGCAAGAGGATCGGATCCGCAACCGGGAGCGCTTTCCGTTGGACAGCGTGGGCAGCGGTTTCTTCTGCGACTCCGAAGGGAGCATTGTCACGAATAGCCATGTAGTCGAGGGCGCGTCGAAAATACTGGTAACACTCGCGAGCGGTAAGACGTTTCAGGCCACGGTAACGGCGGTCCACCCGAAGGTCGATCTGGCGATAGTCAAGATCAACCCTCCGCACCCGGTCGAGAAGGCCCGCATCGGTACCGCGAGGACGGTTCAGGTGGGGGAGTATGTGTTGGCGATGGGCAATCCGTATGGGCTCGGCAAAACCGTCACGTTTGGCATTGTAAGCGGCAAGGGCCGGTTCATCGGCTTAGGCCCGGACGATGACTTTATCCAGACCGACGCCGCCATCAATCCAGGCAATTCCGGCGGGCCGCTATTCAACATGGCAGGCGAGGTGATCGGTGTGAACACCGCCGTAATCGCCTCCGGTAAAGGCATCGGGTTTTCGATCCCGGCGGATTATATCGCGGAACTCACTCGCCAGAGCACCCCCATGAAAGAGCCCCCCCGCGGATGGCTTGGTATCTACGTGGAAGACATGACTGAGCAGCAGGCGAGCCTGCTGGGTATGCCGGCGCCCTCCGGAGCGTTCGTAGACGAAGTGCTCGACTCCACGCCGGCGTCAAATGCCGGCCTCTTAAAAGGCGATCTCATCCTGAAAGCCGACACCGAGCAGGTCCGCAACGGCAGGCATCTTTCCCGTATTGTGGCCTCCACGAAACCGGGCGACATGATCCGCATGACCATCCTCAGGGGCAAAAAGACCCAGACCGTCGACGTGATCGTCGGCACCCCGCCGAACTGATTATAAGCGTCGCCGTACTCAGTAGTCCAAGATGAGTTGATGCCTTACCACTCACCGCCGTCCACAGCGGCTATGTAGTCCTCGGTGCGCATAGCTTTCGCGAAAAGAGGGGACAGCGCTGCGATAAACGCTGTATGGACCTGCTCGGCCGGGACACTCACCGAATCATAGACCAAGCTTCGTGTAGCGCACGCGTCCGCGATGAGCACGTTCGGGAATCCGTGATCGAAGGCGGCCCTGACTGTAGAATCCACGCACATGTGCGTCATCATCCCACAGATTACCAGCTTATCCGCGGCCGCGCTCTTCAGCTGGTCAAGCAACGGCGTTTCTCGAAATGAATTCGGGAAGTGTTTGGTGATCACGATTTCGTCAGCGAGCGGTTTCACGTTCTCGTGGATTTCAACGCCAGGAGTGCCCGAGCGCAAGAACGTTGCTCCCGGACGCGTGGAAACATGCTGAATGTGGACCACAGGTCGTTCGCTACGGCGGAAAAGCTCCAGAATTCGTTTCGCATTGACTGACGCTTCCGGGCTTCCTTGGAGTTCCATCGCGCCGCCGGGGAAGTAATCCGCCTGGATGTCAATGAGCAAGAGCAATGGATTCATTTAGTCCTCCGCAAAAAATGGTTTAGAGGCTGATTTCCGACTCCTGCCGTATAATGCCGGCGAGCTGGTCGACTGCGGCAACCAGGTCGGCGTTCACGATGCGGTGCTGAAAGAGCCTCGCGGATTGCATCTCAATGGCAGCGTTCCTCATCCTGAGGCGGATGGCGTCCTCCGAATCGGTGCCTCGTCTGCGGAGCCTTTCCTCGAGCACTTCCAAATTCGGAGCATTGATAAAGATCCCGACCGCTGAGGGCATTCGTGCGAAGACCTCTTTGGCGCCTTCCACATCGATATCGAGGATGATGCTCCGGCCGGATGCGATCGCCTCCTCGATAGGTCCAGCGGGAGTTCCGTACAGGTTCCCGTGGACCTCTTTCCACTCGAGAAATCGGCCCTCCTGAATCATTCGGCGAAATTCCGCCTCAGAAACGAAATGGTAGTGCACACCGTCGATTTCTCCGGTCCGGGGCGCTCGCGTAGTGCACGAGACGGAGTAGAGCATCTCGGGAAAGAGTTCCCGCACCCTTTCCAACAAGGTCGATTTCCCAGCTCCCGACGGTGCGGATACCACGAAGAGACGGCCCCGTCCGTTTCTACGCCTATCCGCGGTTTGAGTTGGAAGATTGCCCATAAAGCTGATCACCATGCGGCTATTTGTTGGCGTCTTCATGACACGTATGAACTCGAGGGTCAATGTAATTCAGCTCTACGCATCCCCTTGACAGGGCAAGCGTCAACAGCTAGGTATGACAACTCGGGCGGGCCGATTACAATTTGAAAGGGATACAGAACCTTTCGATAATCTCGCCAACCGCGGCCTGGGCGGACTAGGAACGGAGTATGGTAAGAAAGATCTTCCTCGCTATTCTGGCTGCGCTGAGCATCCTTGCCATCGGATACGGCGGATTTGTACGTCAATTCAAGGTGTACGACAACCTGGAGAAATTCGACGCGCTCAAAAACGTCGGCATTGCG
>JAIWNO010000187.1 GCA_020216785.1 Desulfomonile sp. | reverse complement strand
ATCAAGCTGCCGGGCATGGAGCAGCAAACGCAGGAACTGGAAGTCCAGTGGCAATGGTTTACTGAGCCTGAAGTGGTCAACGCTATGACCTTCGAAGGTATCGGCAGGTACAAAGACGGGCGGCTGATCTCCAAATATCCGGACCTCAGAATGCTCAAAGGCCGTCGTCCGTGCCCCACCTGAATCTAGGGATGCCGCCCGGCTCCGGGCGGTGTTGACAATCGGAGAGTGTGTCCGCGACTCTGCGATGGGTTGCGTGAAGGATAGAGAGCGTGGAAAAGCTGAGACTTAAAGTGCAACTCACCCTTGCGGTCCTGTTCAACATCGGGCTCTTCCAGGTGCACACGGTGTGTTTTCCTGTGTTCAACTGCCACTCGTGCCCGGTGTCGGTATTTTCCTGCCCCATCGGGGTGCTGGGTCAGTTCGCAGGCGTGGGGCTGGTTCCGCTTACCGTAATCGGTGGGATAGCCGCAGCCGGTCTGGTCGCGGGCCGGTTCCTCTGCGGGTGGGCGTGCCCATTTGGCTTTCTTCAGGATTTGCTCCACAAGGTGCCGTACATCAAGTTCAGCATCCCGCAATGGACGCGCTTCATTAAGTACGGGGTCTTGGGCGCGCTCGTTATTGGGGTTCCGATCTTCTTAACCACAGAGTCTCCGCTCTATTTCTGCCGGTTGTGCCCAGTGGCCACCATCGAGTCAGCCGTTCCATGGGCGATTATCAACGGAACAACCAATCCCACGCAGCTGGGCATTCGACTGGCGATCCTTTTTGCGATCGTCGTCTTGGCCATGGGGCATCGGCGCTTCTTCTGCAAGGTGCTCTGCCCGCTCGGAGCGTGCCTCTCGTTGTTCAATCGGTTTGGGGCCGTGTTTCCTGAGCGCAGGGATGCCTCCTGTACTCAATGCGGCGCGTGCGACAAGGTGTGTCCGATGGAGACGGCGCCGAGCAGGAAAAGGACGATTGCGACATTCGAACGCGTACCGGAAGAGTGCATCTCGTGCCTTGAGTGCAAGGAAAAGTGCCCGACCGAGGCGATCCGCCTTTGGGGCGGGTAGAGGGCCAGGTGGTTAGTGTGCGGATCAGCGCCTGCTTTAGAGTGACAGGTAGGATGCCTGCTCTGCCAAGAGCGGAGAATCACTCGGTTGAAGGCGCTCTCCTGGAAGAAATAACTTGGCGGCCCGGCGAAAATGTCCCAAAGGAGAGTCGGGCCGGCCGAAGTGATGGAGGCATCCGACGGCCTGACCGCTTCAATTATCCACCGGTATCATAGATTCGATACCGTGCCGACATGCCCCTTCCGCTCGGTACACGACGCTGTACCATGCTTTGGGGGCACATCGACGATCCCGGAATGGCCTGTTCAATCAGGACGTGATACCGAAGGTTATGATTGCTGAGTAGAGCTAGACCCGAATAGAAAGGTCGATAACGTGGCCGGAAGGATTGATCCAGACCATGAAGTTGCAGGACTGTTTCTTTTTGGCTCTGGTTTTGATTTCGTTGAGACGTGAAGGGGGGACGTCAACGGGGTTGGACTTAAGAAACCGGTTTAACTCTTTCCAATTGCTGAAATAGTGGATGGTCATCGGCGGAAAGCTCCTTGCTGAAAAAAGTTAATCGGCCGGGGCCGACGGGAAGGGAGATGCCAAACCCTTAAAAATTAGCACGTCAAAGTCCCGCTCGCAAGCCCTTTTGCCCTCCGCCACGCAAAAATTGTAATCTAGCGGTTTTGCGATACTATTTGTGCCTGACAGGTAGGACGCTCTACGTGTCGGAATGCTCTTTTCTGGCTTTCACTTCCCGTTTCAAAATGCTCAGTTGTACCGTGGCGGTATTCAGGCGTGCGGCGAGGGTCTCAATGAAGATCTTGTAAAATTTCAGCTTGAGGTCAGGATCTTCCCGCTCGATGATCTTCAAGTCGAGTTTCAGCACGATGCACGGCTCTTTGGCCACTACGTGCGCGCTGCGCGGCTGCTGCGTGAACGCGCCCATTTCGCCGAAGCACTCACCCTCGGTAAGGTCCGCTATCCGGGCGTTATTCTTGATTACGCGGACGCGGCCGTTAAGAAGCACGAAGAATGTCGTGTCTACATCGCCTTCCCGAACGATAACCTGGGAGCGGTCATACCGAATAAAGGTGCCGTGGCGGACGATGGTCTCGATCTCTTTACGGCTGAAATTGCGAAAGAACTCCACCGACTTGATGAGGTCAACCTTCTTGGAGGCCTTGCCGTCCCCGTCCGAGATTCGTTTTCCTTTCATCGCGCGATCGAGGTCTTCAGCAAACTCCTTCCCGGTCTGGTAACGCGCTTCGGGCTCCTTTTCCAGGGCGCGCTGGAGCACCTCATCCAGGCCGTGAGGAAGGTCCGGGACAAACTTGAGGATCGAGGGCGGCGACGCGTAGCGGATGTTGTCGAGCAATTCGTAGAGCGTCCTTCCGACGAAGGGGCGCCTCCCGCACAGCAATTCGAACAGGACGATACCGAGGGAAAAAAAATCGGTCTGATTCGTGAGCCTGAGGCCCTTGGTCTGCTCCGGAGACATGTAGCTCGGAGTTCCCAGCACCTGAGGCTCCGAGGTCTTCTCGGGCTGAGCCATCGTGGCGATGCCGAAGTCCGTCACCTTGATGGTCTGATCCAGCGTGAACATAAGGTTTGCGGGTTTTACGTCGCGATGGATCACACCATGAGAGTGCGCGAAATCCAGCGTGAGGCAGATCTGCCTGATCAGGCTCACCACCCGGTTGAACGGAAGCAGCGTATTTTCTTTGTTGTACGCGGCAAGAGTCTGGCCTTCGAGCAGTTCCATGGCGATGTAGCAATAATCGCCATCCTGGCCCACGTCATAGATCGTGACGATATGCGGGTGGATCAGATTGCCCGCAATACGAGCCTCCTCAAAGAACCTGCTGATGACGTACCGCAGGTCCTTCTGCTCGTACACCAAGTCGAACCTTCGAGTCTTGAGCGCGACCAACCGCCCGATCATCGGATCTCTTGCGCGGTAGACATGGCCCATGTTCCCGCGGCCAAGCGTGCCCAAAATTTCGTATCTGCCAATAGTCGGCGGACCTTTGGATTCTTTGAGGAGTTCCGAGAGAGCTTCTTCCGGTCGCGTGAGTGTGGCCATGACGTCACCGGGCCGGTTTGTGCGGGGCCTGCAGCAAACCTGCCAATCCGCATAGACGAAAGCTCGATCATGAAGAGCCTGGCTCCCGCCCTTAAAATAATATTATACCTCAAAAGGCGCACAACGACAAAGATCAGTATTGAGCACGGATTCAGTTATGTACCGGAAAGCTGGGAGTCTTGTCTATCTGCTGTCTCGGCGGAAACCTTCGCCCGGAGGGCGGGACATAAATAGCCGTACATCTCAGCGCTGTGACTCCTATCGAAGCGGGCCTTAGGGGCGGCTTCTCGTCTACACATATAATAGCTTGAAGTACTGAGAGCGACTCCTATAGGAACTCTTCCCAAAACGTGGTATGCGTACAGCGCGACGGGGACCATCATGCCGCTTTCCAAGACGGTGAGAAATCTCATCCGCACTCAGGAGATCTTAAGAGTAGCGGTCCGCCATGGGTTCGGGGATCTGCTCCAGAGAATGGGATTGTCGCAGTACCTCGAGTCTGCGCCTTCCGAGGGTCCCGAGCCCCCTGGTCCGTCACCGGAGCTGATGTCCACTGCCCGGCGTTTCCGCGGCGCGCTGGAGGAACTCGGCGGAGCGTTCGTAAAGCTCGGACAACTGCTCTCCACTAGGGCGGACATTCTCCCCGCGGACTGGATCGAAGAGCTTAGCCACCTCCAAGATGATGTGATTGCCATCGATTTCGCGCTCGTCCGAGAGGTGCTCGAAGAGAGCTTGGGGCCGCTGGAGGATCACTTTCAGATGGTTGACCCGGAGCCACTTGCCGCGGGTTCGATTGCGCAAGTACACCGCGGAATCACCACCCGCGGGGACGACGTAGTGATCAAGGTCCGCAAGCCCCGCATCAAGGAAACGATCCTGAACGACTACGACATCCTTGCGGCCATTGCAGAGCTGGCGGAGAAACATCTCCCCGAGGCGCGCAATTATCGACCGATGCAAGTGGTCGAGGAATTCCGCAAGGCGGTCGAGGACGAGTTGGACCTCCAGCAGGAAGCAGAGCATCTCGATCGGTTCCGCGCGGACTTCCAAGGGGATCCGAATATTATCTTTCCGCTCGTCTACTGGGACGAGACTACCGAACGAGTCCTGACTATGCAGCGGGTCGAAGGAGTGAAGATCTCCCGTATTGATGAACTGCTCGCCGGCGGATCGGACACCGAAGCAATTGCCAGGATCCTCGCGGAGGCGGTACTCAGGCAGGTGCTCGAGTTCGGCTTCTTCCACGGAGACCCGCACCCCGGCAACGTCATAGTAGTGGATCGGACAAGACTCTGCTTTCTCGATTGCGGCATGGTAGGGCGGCTTGATGAGCGCATGAGGGAGAACCTTGTCCTCCTGGTATCCGCGGGCATCCGCAAGGATACTGAAACCATTATGGAAATACTCATCGATATGAATGCTCTCCCGGATTCCCTCGATCGGGAGCGCTTTATCAGAGAGGCAAACCGCTTCCTGGAGCGATACTACCGATTGCCGCTGAAAAGGCTGCGGATAGCATCCATCATTCAGGACGTGAACGAGCTTGTTCGCAAATTCGAGGTGCGGGTCCCGTCGGACCTGCTTTTGGTGGGCAAGGCGCTGATCACGCTCGAAGGGGTCGGTAGGACGCTCGATCCCGACTTCGACGCGGTCGCGGTCGCGGAGCCCTTTATGCGTAAAATGGTCGTGTCTACGTACGGGCCAAAGTACATCATCGGCAAAATTCTGCGAAGTTCCCAGGACATCATGCGACTCATCAGGGATTTCCCGGCAGACCTGCGAGAGCTTTCCCGAACCCTCCGGACCAGCCAGCTCAAGCTGACCATTGAGCACCACGGACTCAAGGACGCGTCCCACGAAATGGACCTTGCGTCTCGCCGGATCTCCCTCAGTATTGTCACCGCCGCGACGGTGATCGCGTCGTCGCTCATTGTGCTCGCATCGCCGGAGCCACGGATCGCGGGGCTTCCGGTTGCCGCTCTCCCCGGCTTCGCCATTTCCGGGGCGCTCACCGTGTGGCTTCTCTGGTCGGTAGCCCGGAAGAACCGCCCTTAAGTTGAGAATGGTTTTCCACGAACGCTAACCGGAAGATCCTCAGCGGAAGTTTCAGAAAGGATAATGAGAATAGCTTGTTAGACCAAGAACAACAGACGCTATCCGTTTGAAAACCTCCGATGCCGTGTTCATCGACTTCACCACTCCGACACCTCTGCAAGAGAAGGCGTTTGGACTCTTGGGCGTCTCCCCCAAGATGTAGTCACTAATAGAACATGAGCTATGCATGTAATTCATAAATGTATCAAAATATTATTTCGGCCAAGTAGAGGAACTTCCGACTAATGGTGAAACGATTCCCAGTCATTTTATTGACTTTCTGGCTGTTGGTCCCTGCCACGTGGGCAGCAGATGCCGCGTTCAACTTCGCGGTTATGGGCGACAGCCGCGGGGACATGGCAGCGGAATCTTGTACCGGAGACAACTCCGGCGTCTCGGTGGTACTCAAGCCCGTAGTGGATAGCATCATGACTCGAAACGCGACGGAGCCCATCCGATTGCTCCTGTTTTCCGGCGACATGGTGACCGGCTATTTCCGCCGAGATCTCTCTTCGACTGCGGAGTGCAATCGAGTTCAACTTCGAGCGTGGCGTGAGACGATGAAGCCCTTACTCGACGCGAACATCCTGGTGCGCATCACGCCGGGCAATCACGAAATGGGCACGGGAGATCCGGACCAGGCCCATCGCTGTGGGAAGTACAGCTACCCGTACAAGAGCAACCCTGACGTGGTCGCGGTGCTTAAAGAGGTGCTTGGCGACATGCTCGAGCACGAAAACGTTGGTCCTCCGTCCGATCAGGGTCTTACCTACTCGTTTGATCGGGAGGGCTGCCATTTCGCTGTGCTCACCGCGTACACGCTCACCCAGGGCAATGCTTTTTCTTACGAAACGCTGCTGTGGCTGGACGACGACCTTGGAAGAGCAAGGGAACGGGGGCTCAAGCTGTTCGTTATGGCGCATCCGCCGGCTTTTCCCGGCGGTGGGCACATGTGGGATTCCCTGCCGTTCTACGATCCGACGTACACGTGCGACAATTACTCCGGCATCGACCGGCGCCTCGAGCGAGACCGGTTCTGGAACATTCTCAAGAAGCACGGAGTCATCGCATACTTTTGCGGTCACGAGCACAATACCCAAATTCAGAGCGTGGAAGGCGTATGGCATGTGATCGCAGGCGGGTTGACACAGAAGTTGTACCCGCTGAACGGATCGCCCAACGACAAGAAACGTAATGCCATCCTCTATAACGGAATGTTTCAGAACCCTCGGGCATCAGTCATCTGGCCTTGGAGTGAGCCGGACCAACCATCACTGTGGGGCTGGTGTCTCGTTTCGGTCGAGCCGAAGCAGGTCACCATGCGGATTTTTGGCTCAGACACCATCCCCAGGAAGGGAGACGATCTGAATGTACTGAAATCTTTTGTCTTGTGGCAAGAAGAGGCCCCCAAGTAATGGATCGGACGACACCATCTGCGTGGCGGGCAACCAAGAGCGAGCTATCGTGGCGGAGGGGAAAGCTCATCGTCTTCGAGGGCATCGATGGATCGGGCAAGACAACTCAGGCGCGACTGCTTGCGGCGCGGCTCAGTTGGTCGAGGCCGGTGCTGCTCACCGCGGAGCCGTCGGAGGGCCCGATCGGTCGGCGCATCCGTTCCCTGCAAGAACGGCTGGACGCGCTGGAGGAAGCGCGGCTTTTCACCGAGGATCGTCGCTTTCATGTCGAGCAGGTTATTATCCCCGCGCTCAATGTGGGCAGAACAGTGATTTCCGACCGATACGTGTACTCCTCAGTCGCGTATCAGGGAGCGAGGGGCATATCCGTGGCCGATATCCTTGCGTGGAACACCGCGTTTGCCGTTGCCCCCGATGCCGTGGTGCTGCTTGAGTTGCCCGTAGCTTCCGCGCTCGAAAGAATAGCGAGCGGTCGCGACAAGCCTTCCCTCTTTGAGGACCACGAGTATCTCGAAAAGGTTGCTGCAATCTATCGGAGTCTTGAAGACCCGCTTATCGTTCGAATCGACGCACTGGGCGACATGGAAGGAATTCACAAGAAGATCGTTGTTGCTCTTGCAAAAATGGAGTGCTTTCAGGGCTGGTTCCAGGGACAACTCGGCGAGGACAACCTCGACACAACGTGAGATATTATGCTCAACCCGTTGACATAAAGCCTGATTTTTTGGTATTATCCTTGGACAGGATCGTTCCACGGCCCCCAAGGAGGCACCATGCGCCCAGTTCATCATCTCTTAATTCTGCTTATCGCGGTTCTCATTGCGGCCATGTGGGTTGTGTGGGCGCCGGCCGCGGACTATAACTCCAAATTCGTGAGGAGCTATCCGCCAGGGTTCAATGGCATGTGGTACAAGGCGGAACGCTTTTTCGACCCGCCTCCCGTGCTCAAGCGCGGTGTGGAAATATACCGTTGGGACCGATACATGAGCAACGTTGTGGGGCTGCGCTTTCCTTTCTATCCCATACCTTTCGACTGGGATTACGGCACGGATCGGACCTTCAATCTCCCGGATTACAATAGGAATGACTGGCCTTGAGAAAGTTCGGGCGAGCCGTTATCAATTCACCTCAGTATAATAGTCCCCTCGCAGTTCCGGGTTCTTGGGCTCGAAAATGCCGAAACGGGCGAGCCCCATCCTCTGCAATCTGAAGCGGATTGATGTTCCGAGGACTCCCAGCCCGTACACCACCGACCTGGAGAAATTGATCGAAGAAGCTTCAGGGAAATAGCGGGTGGGACAAGAGATCTCTCCGACATTGAACCCGAAAAAGATCGCCTGCACGAGAATCTGATTGTCGAAGACGAAATCGTCGGAATTGCGGTTCAGAGGGAGTTCTTCGAGGACCCGCCGCGAGAATGCGCGGAACCCTGTGTGGAACTCCGAAAGTTTGGACCCGAGCATTAGGTTCTGGATGAGCGTGAGTATTCGGTTGGATACGTACTTATAGAGCGGCATCCCAGACTTGTGGGCCCTGCCGCCGAGAATGCGTGAGCCGAGCACCACGTCGTATTCGCCGGACGCCACCATTCCCGCGATCGCGGGGACCAGCTTCGGTGAATACTGGTAATCGGGATGAAGCATTACCAGCACGTCCGCGTCCGACTTGAGCCCCTCCGCGTAGCAGGTCTTCTGATTTCGGCCGTACCCGTAGTTGCGGTCGTGCAGAAAGCATCGGATACCCAATTCACGGGCGAGCTGTACGGTCTCGTCGGAACTGGAGTCGTCCACGAGGAGGATATCGTCCACCACGTGGCAGTCGAGTTCCGCAACGGTTTTTCGAAGCGTCCTGGCCGCGTTGTACGCGGGAAGCACTACCAGTATGCGCTTGCCGTTCAGCATCAGTGCCCCATTTCATGATTACAGTGACTGGTATTGTCGAACGGTTATCGGACAATCAGGCTGGACACACACGTGCTTCTCCGGCCCGATCCTTCCCGCTGCGAACCTGGATCATTTGTGCCAGGATCGACACTGCGATTTCCTGGGGAGTCTCGCCGCCGATGGGCAGGCCGATGGGCGCGTGAACTCGGGCAATGTCCGCCTGTGTGAAGCCCGCCTCGAGGAGCGCGTCGAAGACTATCCTGGTCTTGCGCCTTGATCCGATCATACCGACATAGCAGGCAGGAGTTCTGAGGGCTTGGGACAGCACCGTCCGGTCATGCGCGTGCCCGCGGGTAACGATTACCACGTAGCTGTCCTCATCAATATCGAGTTGGGCAAAACACCCCGGATAGTCGGTTACCACCACTCGGTCCGCGGCCGGGATGCGGTCGAAGTTCGCGAAGTCTGCTCGATCGTCGATCACCACCACGGAGAAATCCACGAACCGCGCGAGCTGCGCCACGCATTCTCCAACATGGCCTGCTCCGAAGATGTACACGGTCCCTCGCGTTCGGAGCCATTCCAGGAGCACGGGGAATTCCCACTCGGGAGAGGTGAGGAGCTGGGACGGCTTGAGCAGCCTCAGCTCAGGCGTACATGCGAGCGCTGCCTCTTCGCCGGCGAATCCGCCGACCCGTCCTATGTGCTTGTCCACCAGCAGGTGCTTCACCTCGCCGATGCTGTTGGGAGGAATGGAGACCAATGTGAAGAGCAGACCGTTGGACCTGTTTTGAGTCACCTCATGGACAGCGCCGAACACTGCACGTTTCACAGTATCGCCGCTATGGACGAATTCCACCAGCACTTCCGCGTCGCCGCCGCAGATCATGTCGCTGGAATGCGCATCCTGCCCCCGAAATGAGAACGACACACGGTGGGAAGTCCGATCCTTGATAGCCTTCAGCGCGAATTGCTGCACCTCGGCCTCAAACCTGCCTCCGCCGATAGTGCCCGCGATGGACCCGTCGTCGCGGACCAAGAAACGAGTCCCAGAATGCCGTGGCGACGATCCGCGTACTGAGAGAATCGTGGCCAGGACGAAATCCCTTCCTTGCTCAAACTGTTCCAGTGCGGCTTTCCATACCGCTGCCATGACTGCACCCTCTTGTACCTGGAATCATGCAGGAAATGAACCGGAAACCCCAGCGCTCCAGTTCCTCCACAAATAAAAACATCGCATAGGGAGTAAGCATTGTCAATAAACGCCGCGCTGGTTGCGGGGCCGAGGTGCAGTACATCGCCTCATACCGGTTTGCTCTCATCTATAGTTTTGCCCTTTTTGGATCAATAGTCCGATATTGCAGCCGATTTCCTTGAAAATCATCGGCGCTCCCGCCATAGGTGCTTTGTGAAGAAGCAAGGGGAGGGACGCCGATGCGCAAGCGGGACCGGCCACAGCCGTTTCAGGTTGACAAGGTG
>JAIWNO010000311.1 GCA_020216785.1 Desulfomonile sp. | reverse complement strand
TTGCTCGAGTATGCCCCGTCAACGCTGACCCGGAGGGTCCTGGAGGGACCAAGCCGCGAGCGCGTCAATCGAACCAACGCTGCCCCCAATGCCTCGCGTTTCGCCGATTCGGCGTCTGTAGAATGGGCGATTTTCCCCCCACCAGAGAGGTGTAGTAATAATAAGGACTTGTACGAGCCGTTTTCTTGTGATACAGCAGGGACCTCGACCAAGGAGATCCCCATGGTCAAAGAAGACGAGTTCATCGACGGATCGGATGTGAGGTTTCTTCCCATCGTGTCCGCGTATGCTGCCAAGTTGGGAATTGTCGAAGAGATGGACCGACGGATACCATCGAGGAGCGACGTGAGTTGCGGCCGTATGGTCTTGGCGCTCATCCCGGATGCCCTTTCCGGAAGATCACCCTTGTCCCGGCTTGAACGCTTCCTCGCCGACAAAGATGTGGAGCTGCCCCCGGGCACGGAGGTTCCTGCCTCAAAGCTCAACGATGATGCGCTTGGTCGGGCGCCGGACCGGCTGTCCGACTATGGCACGAACAAGGCCCTCACCGCTCTTGCCCTCAGGGCGGTGCAGTTGTTCGACCTGGACACCTCTCACGTGCACTATGACGCCACCAGCCACGAGGTGCACGGGGCCTGCGATCTGTATCGGCGCCAAGAGCACTCTCAGCCGTTTGTCATCACCCACGGCTTCAGCAAGGCCCATCGCCCGGACCTCAGGCAGTTGATCCAAAGCCTGTTGTGTGTGGACCATGGCATCCCCATCCACTCCAAGTGCGAAAGCGGCAACGAATCGGACAGGACCCTGAACGGCAGGCCCTTGGAAGTCATCGTGGAGAAGATGAGAGCGCTGGGCCGGGACAACTTCGTGTACATCGCGGACAGTGCTGCGGTTACCGAGAGGGACCCCGGTCTGCTCAACGACCCGGAGAAGGGATGCCGGTCCCTCTCCCGCCTGCCTGCCACGTACAAGGAATGCGGGCGCGTCATAGCCCAAGCGGTGGAAGCAGACACGTGGACGGATTATGGCGCCATCGCAGATGGTCCGGGCACCCGATATCGAGACCCGGCCCACTACCGCGGGTATGAAACCGAAGCGACGCTCCACGGGACACCGTACCGGGTCGTGGTGATGCATTCCGACGCGCACGATGAACGCAAAACAAAGAGACCCGACCGTGATGTGGCCAAGGAGAAGGCCGGGACCGAAGAGACCAGGGCGAAACAGAGGAAGCTCGACCATGCCTGCCTCCCCGATGCCGAGGCCGCTGCCTCCCGGATCGAGGAGGGCGCCTATCATCGGGTCCATGTGAGCGTGGAGGAGAAGCCGAAGTACGGCAGAGGACGGCCTAAAGCCGATGGGACCAGGACGCCCGGAGAGATGAGGTACCGTCTTGCCGTCACGGTGGGGCCTCACGAGGAAGCATTGGCCAAAGCACGTGAGGAAGCCGGATGCTTCGTGCTCATCACCAACGCGCCTCTTGAAGGCCCGCAGGGGATGTCTGCGCGGGGGCCCCCTGGTCGCGTACAAGGACCAGCATGTGGTGGAGCGGGACTTCGGGTTTCTCAAGGATGACATGATCGTGAACAGCTTGTTCCTGAAGACCCCCAGCCGCATCGAGGCCTTGGGGCCGGTCCCGGTCCCTGCCCTTATGGTCCGGCGCCTGATGGAAAGGACCATGCGCCGGGGCCTACAGGGGTCGGGTCCCAGGATGGAAGGATGGAACAAGCAGAAGACATCCCGGCCGACGTCTTTCATGATGACCACCATGTTTTCCTCGGCCCTGGTATTCCGGACGACGCAGGGGAGGTCCCTCCGAAGGCCCTTCACTCCGGTACGGAGACAATATCTTGCAATCCTTGGTGTTTCAGAGAATATCTTTATAACGCCAATTCTTCCGGATGGTTGGCGCAGATTAGCCGAAAGATGACAAATCATGAGATCACGACCAGGGAGGCGCGAAATGTCCGAAAAAGAGCTTGCGGAGCGCGAAATGGCGCGGTTATAGAATGTCTCCTCAGTGGGGGCATCGCAATGCCGGTTGTCGCCGACATCCCTGAGGAATTCGAGAAAGCTCTCGAAGCATTTCGACCCCATTTCGGAGGACCTGCGTTTGAGCATTTCAAGCGCTACGTCCTCGGTCTGATCGTCTCGGAAAACCTGACGGTGGAGGGCATCAATCGGATTTTCATCCAAGCCGGGCACCCCAGCTCTCTCAACCGATTTCTCACTGCCGGGATCTGGAAACAACATGCGGTCAATGATGTCGGAATCGACATGCTCAAGACCCAGGGAGCTCTCGGGAGCAAGGGATGGTTGGCGATTGACGACACCCTCACCCACAAGACCGGCAAGAAGATAGAAGGCGTCGGTATTTTCTGGGATCACCGCGAGAAGAGATACGTCTGGGCTCACAACATTGTCACCGCGGAGTTCGTCAATCCGAAAGGAGACAGCCATCCTCTCGACTTTCGGCTGTACCTCAAAGAAGAGCAGGGCCGGGAAAAGAGAGTCCCCTTCAAGACCAAAATCGAGTTGGCCCAAGAACTGGTGGAAGACGCTCTCCAACGTGGACTCGAAATCCAGGGCGCACTCTTCGACAACTGGTTCGCATCCAAGGATTTCATCAAATTCCTGCGGGAAAAGGGCCTGCATTGGGTAACCAGACTCAAATCCGACCGCAACGTCAAGATCAAGGGAAGATACGTGGCAATCAGCGAGTTTGCCGCTATCTTGCCCAGGGAATCGTTCAGGAGGGTGCAAATCGGCGCTCGGATCTATCAGGTTTTTTCCAAGGCGGTGGACCTCAAAGGGGTCGGTCAGGTCAGAATCCTGATCAGCTACGACAATGAAGAGTTTTCCGGATCTCCTGCCTACTTCGCCACTGATCAGATACGGTGGGAAGGAACCAGGATACTCAAGACATATGCCATGCGGTGGAACATAGAGACGTTTTTCAGGGATTCCAAGCAGAATCTCGGCCTTGAGAGCTACCAGCTCAGAGATCTTCGCGGTATCAAACGTCATTGGTATCTGATCTTCCTGGCCTATAGTCTCCAAGTGTCCGGCCTGTTCGGAATTGCCAAAAAACCTCGCCGTGAGTCTCCTCCCTTGGGAGAGCTCATATCCAAAACCACCGGAAACGTTTTCAGCGGGCTTGTCGCATGGATCACTCTGCAGTTGAATGAGGGCAGAAACCGAGAGGACATCTGCCGACTTGCCTACGGATTTTGAACACGCAGAGGCCTTTACGCCGCTCATAAGCCTATGGGATTACTTTTTCTTGTTCACTCTATTGTGCAAGAGTCTAGAACCCAGCTATGGCCAGGGCCGCATGATCTCGTTCCCGAACAGAAACGCGCTGCACCCATGAAAGATCAAAGAGGTCACTTCAACGACGTTTGGTAGGGGCCGACCCAAGTGTCGGCCCGGCTTTCAGGGCGCACCCGCGGGTACGCCCCTACCAGGACCGTGTTACTGATTTAATGACGCATTGGTATCACTGCTTCGAATGCCCAATGGCATCAGAATCTTGACGCAATGAATACAACGAAAAAGAGGCTAAGAACTGTGTTCATAGCCTCTTCACATGCTTGGTAGCGGGGGGAGGATTTGAACCTCCGACCTTTGGGTTATGAGCCCAACGAGCTACCAGACTGCTCCACCCCGCGGTCGTCTATCTTTTTAAAATAGGATCCAAAGGCGATTCTGTCAAGGCCGGTTTTTCAGGATACCGCCCTGCATTGCCTATTCGGTCGAGATCAGGAGAGATTTTTTTGACCGCGTGTGGGCGCGGGCGGTTGCCTATCCCTTGGAGATTCGGCACCGTATTTGAGTCCCAAATTCTAGGGTCCATCCTGCCGAATAGCTTCCGCACCGGATGCCGCGGCAGCGAACTCGTCCCCGCGGTGTCGATGGATCTGGCCGGTAATCATATAGATCACGTCTTCCGCGATGTTGGTCGCGTGGTCGCCGATCCGCTCTAGGTTGCGGGAGATCAGGAATAAGTTAATCAATTGCTCGAGGTCTTCAGTACGTTCGCGGACTTTCTGGACAAACTGCGACTGCATCACGTGTTTCATGAAATCCACTTCGTCATCCGCGGCACAGACCTGATAGGCGAGGTCCAAGTCCATGTTCACCAGCGAGTCCAACGCATTACGGAGCATCTCCTCGACCTTCTGGCACATGGTGAAGTAGTCGAACGGAATAGGCATATCTTTCGATGCGGTAGAAAACTCCAATCGTTGAGCTATGTTAACCGCCAGGTCGCCAATTCGCTCAAGGTCATTGTTCATCTTGAGCACCGCAACGATATAGCGCAGCTGATCGGCAACGGGCTGGTGCAGTGCCAAAATCTTGAGGCATTCCTCTTCGAGGTCCACTTCCATCTGGTCGATGTCGATGTCGCCCAGGATAACCTTCCGGGCCAGCTCGATGTCGCGGCACTCTATGGCTTTCACCGCCATGGTGTATCGCTCCTCGACAAGCGTTCCCAGTTCGATGATTCGTTTCTTGAGCCTATCGATGTCTCTCTGAAGTCGGATACGCATACTGAAATTTACTCCTTGGGTCGCCCCAGGTGGATCGAGAACGTGCTGCCCTCGCCGGGAGAGCTGCGAACCTCTATGCGGCCTCCGTGCGCGTTCACGATGTGCTTTACGATGGCGAGTCCGAGGCCGGTGCCCCCTGCCTGGCGGCTGCGCGCTTTGTCAACACGGTAGAAGCGCTCAAATATCCGGTCAAGGTGCTCTCGAGAAATCCCACAGCCCTGGTCAACCACGCGAATGACAATTTCGCCGTCAGAGGCGCGAGCATCTAGATGGACGATGCTTCCTTGGTCACTGTACTTTATCGCGTTGTCCACGAGGTTCAGCACGGCTTGTTCCAAAAGCGTCGGGTTGATTCTTCCGGCGAGCTTCTCATCACAGTTAATCAGTAATGCTATGTTTTTCTCTTCAGCTATATTCTTACATGTTTTTGACACCGCCTCAAGAACATTAATTATATTTGCCTCTTCCAGGTGGATTTCCTTGCGCTCCGCCTCCTGCTCGATCTTCGACAGGGTCAAAAGGTCTTCGATGATCATGTTCAGTCGGTTCGTATGTTTGAGGATGATGTCCAGGAAACGTTCCCGGTTTTCCGGATCATCGATCGCTCCTTCTTTGAGCGTTTCAAGGAATCCTTTGATAGAGGTAATCGGTGTCCGCAGTTCATGGGAGACATTTGTGACGAAGTCCCTGCGGATGTTTTCAAGGGTCTTGAGCCTGGTAACATCATTGAGCACCACGAGCGCGCCGATTCTCGAGCCATTCGCGTCCTTGAGCGGTGTTCCGTGCGCCTGAATGAAACGATCAGGCGCGCCGCGGAACACGATATCTCCTTCCACGGTCTGGTCCGCGGCCAACGCCTTCTCGACGAATCGGTGAAGATCGGTCCTCCGGATAACCTCTCTCACGCTCCTTCCTTCCATGCGATGCGCCGGTGTGTCGAAGAGCCGTTCAGCTGATTGATTCACCCTGAGAACGCGTTCGGACGCGTCAATCACGAGCACCGCTTCCATCATACTGGAGAGCACGGCTTCGAGTTCATTGCGCTGGCTGGTCACAGTGCTGAACCGGGAGTGGAGCTGAGCCGCCATAGTGTTCATCGCTTCGGCAAGGGCTGCGATTTCCTCTGTATGAGGCACTTCCAGTCTGTACTCCAGGTCGCCTTCGGCAAATCTCTGGGCGCCTCCTTTCAGCGCGGTAATGGGCTTGTTGATCCGGTGGGAGATGAAAAGGCTCACGAGAGCTGCGAGCACTACAATGGCGATGCTCCCAGCCGCAACCTGAAGATAGATCCGGTTGAGAACCGCGGCTACTTCCACCATCGGCACTGAGACCCGAACCACGCCTGCTACGTCACCCTTCTCAAGGACCGGAAGAGCTACGTACATCATTTCCTGGTGGACGCTGAAGCTGTACCGCTGCGCGACCCCCACATTTCCGGCGATGGCATCCTTGAACTCCGGGCGTATGGAGTGATCTTCCATCTGAGCGGGGTCTTCATGCGAGTCCGCTATAACCTTGCCCGAGGGCAGGATGAGCGTGATGCGCGTGGCGATCGCCGGTCCTAGTTCTTTGCACAGCTTGTCCAGGGCGATAGCATGATCATGGTCCAATTGCCACTTGATGATCTCCTCGATGAGCTTCGCTCTGGCCTTGAGGTCGTCCGTAGTGCTTTGAAAGTACAGGGTCTTCACCGCAGCAGACGCAAACCATGCAATTGCAGCCACCGACACAAAGGTGATCACAAGATATGAAGGATACAGCTGCCACAGGAGTTTACGCCGGTTCCCCATATTACTCCTTGAACCGATATCCGACGCCGCGAACCGTCTCAATGAGCCTACCCGCTTCGCCGAGCTTCTTGCGCAATCCGACGATCTGGACGTCTACCGAGCGCTCGGTGACCGGATAATCCTGGCCCCTCACCGCATCGATGATCTGCTCCCGACTGAAGACCCACCCGGGCCGTCTTGCCAAAAAATGCATGATTCGGAATTCCGAGGCGGTGAGTTCGACGGCCTTGCCGCTCACAAGCACCTCATGTCGCGCGGGATTTATAACCACGTCATGCGCCTGCACTACGGCGCTGTCTTGAGGTTGCTCTCTTCGGAATCTCCTGAGCACCGCCTTTGTCCGGGCGAGCAGGACCCGCGGACTGAACGGCTTGGTAATGTAATCATCCGCACCAAGTTCGAGACCGGCCACTACGTCGGAATCCTCGCCCTTGGCAGTCAGCATGATGATGGGGATGTGGTTGGTTTTGGGATTACTCTTGAGCTGACGGCAGACGTCCAGCCCGTCCAAACCCGGCAGCATCAGGTCAAGCAGAACCAGATCAGGGGTAAAATCCAGCGCCTCCGTAAGAGCCTGCTCTCCGGAAGCGACGCAGCGCACCCGAAAACCATCCTTGGCAAGGTTGTACTTGACCAGTTCCCGGATGTCCTCATCGTCATCGACCGCCAAGATCTTCTCGTTAGGCATTTGTGAACTCACTATCCAGTAATGGACCCGAAACTCTGTTCAAAATTGACCGAAAACTTTTTGGAAAACAAGGGCCGATTGGCCTCAGGCGTTCCGCAAGCCCGGCAGAGGTTCCCATATAGAAAGGACTCTTGAGAATTGTCTCCGTAGCCGGGGCGCAGAACTACGCGCGACTGTGTGTTGAACCGATTGAGGAATTGTTACCGGACGGTTAGAAACGCGTTAAATTCACGAACCGGACCAAATACCCCACAGAACACGGCCTTAACAGTCTCGCGCCGGGTTGCTTTTTGGAGTTGCCATACTGCGGATCACGTTGAACAAATGCTTCATATCCGCCGGTTTCTCCACTACAAGATCAACTCCGGCCTCTTCAAACGCTTCGGTTCGATCAAACTCCCCCCAGCCTGTCAACAAAATGAACGGTGTCTTGCGAATCCCACGCTCTTGGCAGATTTTGCGGACAGCCCGACTGACCGCGCATCCATCCATTCCTTCCATAGCCATGTCGCATACTATCACGTCGATGACATTTTCTTTAAAGATTTCTATCGCTTCGCTTCCTGACTCTGCTACGGCGACTTCATGCCCCTGGCTTCTGAGTCCTCTTTCCATTATGATCAAAAGCGATTTCATGTCGTCCACGAGGAGCACCCTGATCTTGCGCTCCGGTTCGCTTGGTGTCATGGGATCGCGGTTCATAGGGAAGCTCCTTCCCATGGTTCATGACGCGCCTGCAGACCTGGTTGGAGGTTTGTAATTCCGCGTTCAGAATTGGTGGAATGCGCACTTCCTTGCATGATTACTAAATTAGACTAATAAGGTCCGCCAAACGGGTCAAGATAGAAGACGGGTCCCGCCGTGCCGAGCAACTGTGTGTGCCGCGAATGCCCGCAACGGTAACCTGATTTCATATGGCGCGAGTATATTCGAAAAAGCCGAAAGTCTCAGCCTTCAAGCTGCGGTCGTTTCCCCGAGGAAAGACAAAACCGCGGCCCCACTCCAAAGCCCAAGAAACGCCATCGCCGATTCACCGGCAGACACAAAGGCTCCTGGCCGATATCGGGCGGCCGGAGCCAGCGCCCTTCATGCCTGACCCATTTCAGATGGAAGCTCTTGAGCGAGTCATGAGAGAAGATGTTCTCGTGACTGCTCCCACTGGTTCGGGAAAGACGTGGATCGCTCTTGAGGCAGCCAAGGTCTTCCTGTCCAGAGGTGGCGGTGTTTGGTACGCCACTCCGCTTAAAGCGCTCTCGAACGCCAAATACGAAGAGTTTTGCGACGCGGTGGGAGCCGAACGCGTCGGTATCCTCACGGGCGACCGAAAGGAAAATCCCGACGCCCCTCTGATAGTGGGGACGACGGAAATCTTGCGGAACCAGCTTTACGATGCGATGCACGAGGGAAGAGACCTGGATGTAGATCTTGTTATCCTCGACGAGGCGCACTATCTGGGCGACTACGACCGCGGGGTGGTCTGGGAGGAGGTGCTGATCTATTTGCCTGGACGAATTCGCCTCCTGATGCTGTCAGCCACCGTCTCCAACGCTAACGACATCGCCGCGTGGCTGACGCAGATCCGCTCCGCACGCTGTTCGGTTGTGCGCGCGCTTGAAAGACCGGTGCCTCTCCACGTGCTCTTCCTCACTCCGAGCGGTCAGCTGACACCGTTCTTGCAGGGGAGAAGGCTTTTCCCCAAGGTGGCGAGCCTCACAAGCGAGCATCCGCGCAAGGGCCGCCACGGCGAGAATTCTTCACAAGATATCAATACTATCGTAAACGTCCTCCGTGAAGCCAACCTCCTTCCAGCCATCATTTTCCACAAGTCCCGTTCCGATTGCGATAAAGCACTGCAGCAACTCCAGTCCTCTCCCACGCTTCCTGACAGTGACGGCTTCGCGGACGAAGTGAGGGCACTTATCGCCGACTATCCGGAACTCCAGAATCAGCATCAACTGCGACGGTTGCTCCTGTGCCGAGCGGGATCTCATCATGCGGGGCGGCTGCCTGCATGGAGACTCCTCATCGAAAAGCTGATGGCGCGGGGCTTCCTGGAGGTGATTTTCTCCACATCCACGGTCGCGGCCGGAGTCAATTTCCCCGCCCGGACCGTGGTGATTCTCCAAAGTGACCGATTCAACGGCCGGAATTTCGTGGATATCACTGCCACGGAGTTCCATCAGATGACCGGCCGCGCGGGGCGGCGGGGCATGGACAGGGCAGGATTCACTCTTATCATCCCTGGGAAATTCCTGGACATAATGCTGGTGAAAAAGCTCCTGCTGTCAGATCCGGAACCTCTTGAATCCCGCATCGCGGTCAATTTCTCCATGACACTCAATCTGCTGCTCTCCCACGATCCCAAAGGTGTGCGGGAGCTTCTCAGGCTCTCTTTCGTTTCCTTCCATGAGGACCAGCGCAGGGCCGACAAGGTTCACCGCAAGCTCTTGCGGGAGTTCGACCGCCATATGAAGCTCTTGCAGGAGCTGGAATATCTCGAGCAAGACGGCACACCGACCTACGACGGCCGATGGGCTGCGCAGCTCAGATTGGATCATCCGCTCCTGATCGCTGAACTGATCAGGCAGGAAGCGCTCCAGGGACTTGAAGCCGATGAGCTTGCCGCGGTAGTGGCACCGTTCGTGCTCGATAAGGATCGGGAGATCGTGATGAGCCGCGAGCTATGGCAAATGACTCGGAAGCTCTGGAAGAAATTCCGTGGCATGGCCCGTCAGTTGAGGCCGCTCATGGAGTTCATGATCTCTCGGGGGTTCGACGTTCCGACGATCATATTCTGGCCGGCCGCGGCGGTGTATTTGTGGGCAGACGGAGTCGACTGGAGCCTGCTGGTTGATCACGTGGACGCCGACGAGGGAGATCTTGCCATGCTCATTCTCCGCACTGCAGACCACGTGCGGCAACTCATCGCGCTGGAAAAGGAACAGCCCGCGCTCGCAGAGACCGCGCGGCGCGCGGTGCAACTATTGATGCGTCCACCGTTGGTCTAATCCCAACTTGCCCATCCCTCAAGAGGTTTTGTCTGACCCCATGAGGACGCGTAATGTGCGAAGAGAAACCCCTCCAATGTATGGCAGATATGATCGGAACCATGAGAACCAGTAAAAAGGTCTAGGGATGTGAAATGGTTACCGAAACAGACGTCGGCTCATGCAAGCAGGACAAGTACAGTCGGGACGGTACGTTTGTTTGTGTGCCAAACCGTGTATGATGCCGCCTTCGCTATCAAATCTGCTGGCGATGATATCGAAGTAGCTGGTGTCTCCAGCGTTATACCTATGAGAAACAGCGTAAGTACGTGGTCGGCAAGCTGGATCAATCGACACACTCTTGAATTCACGAATAAAGGGATCTCTGCAAGATGTTGGATATTGCCCCAACGAGTTCCAAGCTTGCGAAAATCTTGAGCCACTTCTGGAGAGTAGTCTCGTGAGCGCTCTCATCCAGAATGAGTATACCCCGCTGACGATCACCTTCCTGCGACTTCCGTCTGAGAAAGATACTATAGTTTTGCCCTTTTTGGATCAATAGTCCGATATTGCAGCCGATTTCCTTGAAAATCATCGGCGCTCCCGCCATAGACGCTTTGAGAA
>JAIWNO010000310.1 GCA_020216785.1 Desulfomonile sp. | reverse complement strand
GCAGTTGCCAAAAATAATTTCCGATTGATTTCTCCAGGGTGTCGGGAGGTCCCGTTCACTTCGAGCGACGCAAGGCCGTCGAATCTTCGTTCCCGGGACCTCCCGACACCCACCCAAATACCTGTGGTTCGGTCAGAACTTTTGGCAACTGTAATAAATGCGGTCACATTCTCATGACGCATTCAGCGGTAAGGGACGGCACCTCGTCATTCCCGCGCGAGCAGGAATCCAGGACGTAAGAGGCTTCGATAATCTCCCTGGATTCCCGCTTGCGCGGGGAGGACGGGTTGGAAATATCAGCACAGAATACATCACCGTATTAGGAAATCGTTTACGAAGTGCCTTGCGCGAAGTACGCTCCATCGGTGCTACGGGTTTGCGGCAGGTGACGCGCACTCGGACGGATCGCCCTGAAGCTTGGCTATCGCGTGCTCCACAGCGGGGAGAATCACCTGGAGATTTTCCACCGCTCCCCTTGGGCTGCCGGGCAAGTTCACGATGAGACTGCCGCGGCGCACGCCCACCACAGCCCGAGAAATCATAGCGTGCGGCGTGATCTTCATGCTTGCGGCGCGCATGGCTTCCGCCATGCCCGGCACGGTCCGATCCACCACCGCCAGCGTAGCTTCCGGCGTGACATCGCGGGGAGACAACCCGGTCCCGCCGGTGGTCACGATGAGGTCTGCCGCCTCTTCGTCGGACCACTGAACGAGCACGCGTTTGATCTCGCCCACGTCGTCCGGCACGACGGCTCGACAGGACACGATTATCCCATGCGACTCCAGCAGTTGAGCCAAAGCCGGGCCCGCAGCGTCCTCTCGAGTTCTCTGGGCGGACCTGTCACTAACGGTGAGAATACCCGCACGCATGATGCTGCATGAACCTGCTCTCGTCCGCGACAGTTTCCATCCCGTCGGGCAGGCCTCTCTGAAAACTCTGAATGTCCGTACGCTCGGATTCGAGTTCCTCTTCTAGGAATTTCACGGCTTTCCACGGATCAACTTTCACGCCGCATGTGAAGATATCGACCGCGGCATAGCCGTACTCGGGCCATGTATGGATGGTCAGATGGGACTCGGCGATTACCACAACGCCGGAGACCCCCTGAGGGTTGAAGTCCTGAAATGCAGTCCGGAGAACCGTTGCGCCCGCCTTGGTGGCGGCCTGAGACATGGTTCTCTCCAGATACTCGAGGGCGTCGAGCTTCTGACGATTGCAGGAGCAGAACTCGACGATGAGATGAATTCCCAGGGCTTTCATCGTCATCCCCCAAACAGAGAACGTGTTAACCGCCGAAGGAGTGCCGACGGCACTGAAGGACGTGTGGTGAGCGCTCATCGGATCGATCTCCCAGCGAGAGCCCGCCGACCTCCGACGGATGAACTTTCAGGCCCCGAGTGGGCCTTCCCCGGGGTCCTTCCTACCCAGGGAGCCTCATATCAGTTCCGGAGACCGAGACGCAAGCACTATCACGGCTCACGGCCGGCCCGGCTTAGAGAGAATTGCAGGGGCCTGGCGGCCCGTGCTCGGTGTGGGAGAAGCGGTGCTTATTGCCGTGTCATCCGTCGGATGCACAGAGCGTCTGCGTCTCACGGCCTGAAGTCGTCAGTATGGCCGTGGGCTCGTCAGCCGCATTCTCCTATCTCGCGATGTAAGTACGGGAACTTCCTCACAGACGCGAGGAAGAAGGCTTCAATCGGACGAGGAGGAAATCAAAGATCTCCTCGCTCAAATCCTTCCCTCCGACGATCGATGTAATCTCCAGCGTGGCGGATAGAGAGAACCAGGGCGCGGTTCCACGGGGGCGCACAGCAAGCGAAGCACCGGATGGCGACATGTGGGTCATACGAGGGAAGATTGTGGTCATGTTCCCCACTCGGGCACCGGCCCTTTGATTTCTACCTAATCTTTAATTATTGTCTTATCTTTGCATTTCTTGTCAAGACAAAATCAGGGCCGACAGAGATTTTTTTCGCTGCATTGCTCACCACTTTCCCACCAGCTCCGGGTCCGCAAAACCATACTCATCCCGCTGCGGTCCTTTATCCACACATGCTGCTCCCGAGCACACCGGTTCACCACATCGTGGACACTGCTCCTTGCCTGGATCCAGCATCGCGCGGCAGTTCCCGCAATACCGGGGAGTGTCCGGCGCGATCAGCCCCATAGCCGCGCCGCATCGAGAGCAGTTCTCTTCCGCCAGCGGTGTATAGGCCCAGCAGGTGGGGCACGTCACCAACGGGCCGCTACCGATGGGCGGAAACGGGTAGCTCGTGCGGGAATCCCGCACCACGCGGACCGTCAGCCATACCATGAATCCCATGAGAGGTATCAGCGTGATCACCGCGATCGAGGGTCGCACTGCTACGAGGAAGTTGTACGCGCCATGCAATACCGTGGCCACCAGAAAGCCCTTGGCAACCGTCAGCAGCTCACCTCGTCGGCGGAATCGTGCGACCCCCATGGAATAGCCCCACATGGCCGAGAACATCAGGTGAGCAGGGGTTGCAAAGACCGCGCGCAGCCAGAAGATCTCCCACCCAAGAAACCCCATATAGATCAGGTTCTCCACGCACGCGAAGCCCAGCGCGGCTGTTACCGAATAAAGCAGACCATGGAACGGCTCCCGAAAGTCACGCGTCCGGTAAACCGCAACCCACACAGCCAACAGCTTGAAGAACTCCTCGATCGGCGCAATAAGAAACAGCCCCACGAGCGCAGACCGCAGCAGCGTCTCCTGTTCTACGCGCGCATCGGTGATCTGTTCGAGGAACCCTGCCGGAATGGTGCAAACCGCGCCCCACAAAAACACTCTCAGCACGAGGCGGAACGTTCCCGGTCGCTTGCGTCCCCGTATGTAGAAATACGCGAGCCATAACAGCCCCGGGACCGCCCCCAGCATAATAAAGGAAGCCTGCAGAGCCTCACCTCACGATTGACTTTGTTCTGACGGCACCGTATAACACGTAAGTCACCGTTCGCCAAGGGTTGCTTCGTACGCCTCTCTGGCGTGTTGAGCGCTCCAAACGCGAACGCCCTTTGTTTAGCCGTACATTCGGGAGATACCGGGTGCCGCTCCTCTCGTCAACAACATCAGACACACCGAACCAGGGCCAGGTTCTCGTCAGCGTTGAAGGGCTTGTCAAACATTTCCCGGTTTCCGCGGGCTTCTTTCGCCGGCATGACCTCAAAGTCCATGCGGTCGACGGCGTGGACCTGATTGTCAGACGCGGCGAGACCCTCGGGCTTGTGGGCGAGTCAGGTTGCGGGAAAACGACGTTGGGCCGCCTGATATTGCGCCTTGAAGAGCCCACATCCGGGCGGATCTTCTTCGACGGCATTGACATCACCCACTTGCGTCGATCCGAGATGAAACAACTCCGGCGGCGGATGCAGATTATCTTTCAGGATCCTTACTCCTCGCTCAATCCTCGGCGCACTGTCGGCAGCATCATCGGCGAGCCGCTCACCGTGCACGGCATTGGCACACGAGCCGAACGGCGGCGCAAGGTGGCCGAACTCATGGAGGAGGTCGGCCTGCGACCCGAGTACGTGACACGCTATCCTCACGAGTTCTCCGGAGGCCAGCGACAGAGAATCGGTATCGCTCGTGCGCTCGCCTTGAACCCCAGCCTCATTATCGCGGACGAGCCGGTTTCCGCGCTGGATGTATCGATCAGGTCGCAGGTGATCAACCTCCTGGAAGACCTCCAGGACCGCCACGACTTGACCTATATCTTCATTTCCCACGACTTGTCGGTGGTAGAGCACATCGCGGACCGAGTTGCGGTGATGTATCTCGGGAAAATCGTCGAACTGGGAGACAAAAGGCGCATCTACGAGGAGACACTCCACCCTTACACCGAGGCCCTGATCAGCGCAGTGCCCGTGCCGGACCCTGAGGCCAAACGCCACAGAATAATCCTTGAAGGCGACGTACCGAGCCCCATCGAACCGCCCTCCGGATGCCGTTTCCACCCCCGCTGCTGGCTGAGGGTCCCCATCTGCAAGGAAGTCGAGCCACCTCTCAATGATGTCGGCCACCAGCATTTTGCCGCGTGCCACGTCCGCGCACCGCACGCTGAGACCATAGCGGCATATCAACGCACCGCTGCCTAATCCGGCGTTCAGTTCAGAACGCCCGATCCAACCCTTCCCGAGGACAACGTTCGAAACGGAGGCGAAAGAATTCGCTCTTGATCACCCCCCCCGGCTCGAAAGACCGGGATCACTTGTTCGGCACTCCCCCGGAGCCAAGGACGGCCATGGCTTGCCGAAGACGAAGACCTCATGCATACAAGAGACGTCGTCCCTTCGGTTCCGGAACAGAGTCTCCGAATTCCCGAGCTGTATCAATCCACAACTGGATAGTCTCTTTTACATTTTTCAAGGCTGATTCCTCAGTTTCGCCGTGGGCCATGCAACCGGGCAGTTCAGGAACCTCCGCAACAAAAACCTGTCTTCGTTGCTCCAGTACACAATTATCTCATAACGGTGCATCTACCGTTCACCTCCCAGCCCATACTTCAGTATCACCCCCGCACCTGGCGTACCTGGTAGGTTTTGGCTTTGCTTGGCCTTGCTGTAAGTTAGTTCCATTCGGACAACCAACCTCAAGGCGACTTCGCGGGGTGCCTCAGACCCAGTCGAAAGCGCCTCTCAGCGGCCATTAGGCCTTGCTTCTCTGTTGCCGGTTTCCTCTCTCTTGTGCTCTTCGCCGGCTCAAACCCAAGAGAAGGACATCCCCCTTGTCTCAATTCGGAATCAATCTCATGGAAAAAGAGGTCACGGCCTCTATTCCCACCTCCGCGTGTCGGATATCGCAATCCAGGAAATGGCCTCCCGCGGTCTTGTCCGCGGTAATGCAGTGAAAATGATAGCCGGGGACATTCACGCCTTTCATATACTCGGGAAAACGGAAGCCTACGAGGGTCGCTTTCACGTTGCTAAGCTCAAACACAGTTTGGCTCTTGATCACCGTTTCAAGCGTCGGATAAGGCTTCTCCTGCTTCGGCACGGACCTGACCTTTAGGCGCTCGAAATTCCCTTCGATTCTGAATGCATAAATGCCGGCCAGGTCAGGCAGTATTCGGTCCAGAGACTGGTGCAGCGTTTTCACGTCGCCGATGTCTGCGATGGATGATTTCTTCTCGGGCTTGAAGCTGACCACCACGGCAAACGGCGTATGCTCCGTATCGCCGATCGGATAGACCTTTCCGTCGGTACGAATCTGAAAGAACTTGTCGTCTAAGGCGATCATTTCGCCATCCAGGCCGTTGACCGTCCCTATGCCCAGATCTCCGTGCTCTTTCAGTTCCTTGAATGTAACCGATCCATCATATTGTCCCTGTTCAAAAGCAGCGAATGATGAAACCTGGAATAACTCTCCTGCGCAAGCCGGGCCTTGCAGGCAGATGATTACGGCGAGCACAAATCCCTGCACAAAGTGTGAACAACGCTTCATGTGTCCTCGTTTCATTGCGAGCTGCATCAGGCCTAGCCCAATTTCCCCAGCCCGAGAACACGCATCAGCCACTGAACGGATGTCAGGCAGGAGGGATATTGACCTTCCATAAGTGGAAGGCATTGCTCGAGCTTCGCCCTGCTCGTGATAAGCGCACGGGCAAATTCCATGCAGCCTGTTGCGCCGCAGCGGCGGCATTCGGTGCACGGAAGCCTTCGGTAGATTTCGATGGCGCTGATTCCCCGCCGCTGCTTCGTCTCGGGGAGAAGGGAATCCCGACGTTCCCAAACAGAGCAGATGAGGTCAACCATGGTGCGGATCATGATCCAGGCGTCGAGTAGATGATCGGCCCTGGATATGACGATTTCCCTCGGCATTACCACGAGCAGCCGGAAATCCTCTTCGAAAGCGAGAGACGGGATTTCCGGAACGAATGCTCCCCCGCGAATAAACCGAGCCATGACGGGAATGAGTTGCGACAAGTCGTTGCCTGGTACCAATTCGAGCCGCAGCCTCCGATGGTCCGTAAGGCTCGGCCGAACGGCAGCGAGGCGAAGGCCTCCGAGGACGTCCCTCCAGAGTGGATCCAGCGGCGGGGAATCGTGTGCTCTGGTCTCGGGCAATGGACTCTGCTCTATCGTGCCGCTCACAGAGAAACCGTTCGCCAGGAGTTCCTCCACCATACCGGTGATGCCGCCGGTAACTCTGAGGCACGGCGCTACCAGGTCGCTGCAGAACTCGGGAGGAAAAACAGGCTCCACGGCGGGGCGTCGCTCATCGGCGAACGTCCTGACACGAGAAAAGGAGTCGTGGTCGGGAAAGACAATCAGATAGGCCATGTAGTCAAACAATCACACAATCGTGTTTGAGGTCAACGGAAATGTGTGATATCTAACGTAAATATCCTTTATCTTGCCGGGCGGCCTCAGCAAGACGCTGCTCGGCTTCGTGTGAGGACAGTGCACAAGGCGGCAAGCCCGGCTTACCAGGAGAATTTCCATGTTTCGAGTTTCCCAGCAACGGCTGCTCCCCACGGCCACGCTGTCGGAGGGACTGCCGGAGTATTTTGGGGCTTCGGTGTTTGTGGACGTGGAATCGGCGGATCGGGTAGTCCTCAATAAGGTGTCGTCAGTGCTTGTCTCCACAACGACACCCTTCCAGGAAGTCGGCATTTTCCGGACGCCGAATTTGGGGCTTGTGCTTACGCTGGACGGGATCATCCAGTTGGCCGAGCTGGACGAGCACATCTACCATGAGCTGCTCGTGCACCCCGCAGCCTTGACGCTCTCGGAGATGAAATCCGTCCTCATCCTGGGCGGAGGCGACGGGTGTGCGACTCGGGAGCTTCTGAAATATCGTGAGCTGGAACGGCTGGAAGTAGTGGAAATAGACCGGCAGGTGGTGGACCTCTGTCGCGAGCACCTCAACAGCATTAATCTCGGAGCGTTGGATGATCCAAGGGTGACTTTGATCGTCCAGGAAGGTGAAAGCTATCTGAACGAGCACCCGGAGAAGCGCTACGACCTGGTCCTCGCGGATCTCACTGAGCCGTACGACACTGCGGGCTCTTCGGGCGATCTCTCCAAGAACATTTTCTCCACAAGGTTTTACGCCCGACTCAAGCGCCATATGACTCCCGGCGGCATTCTTGCGGCTCAGTCCGGCGGGGTGACCTGCACACCGAAGGTGGACATCTTTCACCGGTCGATCGTGGACGGGCTCAGGGAGTGTTTCGCGTCGGTCCACACCGCGTACGAGTACCTGCGCTCGTACGATCAGGTTTGGACAATCACGCTGGCTTCGGACCATTACTACGATATTCCAGGACTCGACCCGGACCCGCTGCTCGAAAGTCGGGGCATAGCCGATCTCAGGCATTACGACACGATATCCCACCGTCGCGCGTTTAGTCCTCCGAGACACTTGAGGCAGTCTATCGCCGGTCGCTGAAATTCCAATGTACCAACAGCTGTTTATAACCTGAACGGCTCGGCAAGCGGGGATCAATGCCGGCCTTCAGGATCTCGCCTACTTAGCTTTCATGTTGATTTCATTAACTATTTTATTATGCCCTCGCTGAGGACATATTGCTCTAACATTTGGTTGCTAACGGAGATTTCGGATTTATCCACAGGGTTACAGGCAGGTTATCCACAGGTGATGTGGATTGGTCTCATCTCTTGCATAACGGCTCGAAATATGATTTGGATACTCCCTACCCGCTCTCGGGTTATGGATGCCCGAGAGGCCCTTTGCATTCCCCTGCCGGTCGGAGCTTAATGCAGTACTTTCGCGATATCCTCTACTCGGTGAGCGCCACCAACGCCCTGGATATGCTCATCATTGCATGTCTCATTTACTTCATTTTGAAATGGTTCAGGGGAACCAGAGCTTGGCAGATCCT
This sequence comes from Desulfomonile sp., assembly GCA_020216785.1. GTDB lineage: Bacteria > Desulfobacterota > Desulfomonilia > Desulfomonilales > Desulfomonilaceae > JAIWNO01. The sequence continues at coordinate 2,945 of JAIWNO010000310.1, read as the reverse complement.
GGCGACCTTGGGAGGGCTGGGAGTATTTTATCTGGCATCTTCACGGTTAGGCCTGGTCCTTACTTCAGTTCTCTTCCAGTATTTGTCCGCGGCAATCATCATCGTGCTCGTGATCGTATTTCAGCCCGAGATCCGGGAGATGCTTGAGCGCGCGTCCCCTATCCGCTATCTGAGTGGGGGCCGTCCGCACGTAGTCCAACCGGATGTGATCGAGGAGACGGTCAAGGCGGTCGTGGAGATGACAAGGCTCCGCATGGGAGCGCTGATCGTCTTTCAGCGCTCGGACCGCCTGCGCAACATCCTGCTCAAGGGTCGGGAATTCGACGGACTCGTGTCCGCCGAGACGCTCCTGATGATCTTTCAGAAAGGCTCCCCCCTCCACGATGGCGCGGTGCTCATCAAGGACGACCGGATCAAAGCTGCAAGCTGCATCCTGCCGCTTTCCTCGGAGGAGGGCCTCAGTTCGAGGTACGGCACCCGCCACCGTGCCGCTGTGGGCCTTACGGAGCATTCCGACGCCCTGTGCGTTGTCGTTTCCGAGGAGCGGGGGGAGGTTTCCATCGTCACTGGACGCGAGATTACCAACTATCGAAAGAAGACCGATTTCCACCTTGCGCTCGAACGAGAACTCGTATCCGTCGGCAACTCGCGCGAGGGTTCGTCCGCGGGACTGAAGGGATTATTCCTTGCAAACGCGCGGCTGAAGCTTCTGGCAATGTGCTCTGCCGTCGCATTATGGCTCGTGTTCGTCGGACCGCAAAGCTCCGAAGTGGGAATCACAGTTCCTATCCAATATACCAATCCTCCTCCGGGCATGGAAATCACCGGTAAGTGGATGGACCGTATCGATGTGCGTGCACGAGGCTCCGAAGCCAGCCTTGCCAACCTCAAGCCGGAATCGATCCGCGCGGTCGTGGATTTGAGCGGCGCAGTGACCGGCCTGAATTTCTTCAGGATTTCAAGCAAGAATCTTCAGGTGCCGCCCGGCGTGACGATTGCCCAGATACGGCCTTCTGATCTGCACTTGCGCATAGAGGCGACGGCGGGAGTGAAGTTTAAGGTAGTTCCTTCGGTCACCGGCGTGATTCCGGAGAAAGCAAGAATCGTCGTCAATCCGGTGGAGGTGCAGGTAAAGGGGCTGGAGAATGACCTGAAGCAGGTTCAGTCCGTGGTTACCGAGCCCGTTAAGGTCTCCGAGCTCCTGGAAAAGGGCCCGCGTAAGGTCCCGGTGTCGGTTCAGCCGGAAGGGCTCCGAATCGACTGGATGGATCCAATGCAGGTGACCGTCTCGATCGAAAGGTCGGATCCGTGATATCGCACGCAAGCTCTCTCGTTCGCCTTCCATCGCCGAATCTCGCGCGTCGTCTCCAGGACTTGGTCGCCCTGGCGGCCGACGTGCTGGACGCGTTCACCGCTGCGCTGCTCTTGGAAGATGAGGATGGCGGTCATCTGAAGATCATGGCACTCCAGTCGCTCAGTGACAACATCGCCGTAAACTCATGGCTGCCGATGGACGGTGGCTTCTGGACGAAGCTCGTTCGCGGAGGCGTGCCCTACCACGAGACGTACTTTGAAGGCGATTCCGCGAGATTGGGGATCTATACGAGCGATGAGGGTATCCGCGCGTTCATGACCGCGCCGGTTGGTGAGAAGGGCTTGCTCTGGGTGGATACCCGCCGGACTTACAGCTTCACGGCCAAGCACCTGAAGATGCTGGTCGAACTGTCCGCAACGGCCGTCAACATTCTGGAACTCGCCGCTATAGCTGAGGATGCGGCCCAAAGCGCACGGGAACTAAATCTGATCCCGGAACTGGTTCCGAATTTTAGTGACCTTGCCACGCTCGACAACCGCGATCTTGATCGCGCGTGCGCTCTGATTCTTGAAACCGGCGGATTCGACGGAGTGCTTACCGTGTCGCGGGTCGATGAGCGAAGCCTGTTCCGCATCACTGCGAGCGCCGGCTTTCCGTCATGGGTGCGCAAAGGCCGGCTGGTGAAGTGCGACGGCGGTCTTGTAGGCTGGTGCACGGAGAACAAGCTCCCCAAGCTGATTGTGGAGGCTGACTTCGGAGAGGCCCTGCCCATTGTGTTCCATCGAGGTGAGAAGCTCGGATTGGAAGCGAAGACCCTGGCGATTGTCCCGTGGACGGACGCGGAAGGGGACGGCGCAATCGTGATGGCCTCAAGCAGACCGAATTGGAGGCTCGACGAAAACCGTGCATGGTGGGAATCCCTCGGCAAGGTTTTCGCTCTGGTAAGCTCGGTCGCGTTTCAACAGGAAGTGCTTGGCGGAATTCGCCGGTACGACGGTGAATCCGGCCTTTTTTCTGAGGGTTATTTTCGCGCGGAGACGCGGCGGGTCTTTGCGCGTGCGAGCGCGGCAAAGGGCAGTCTCGTGTTGCTACTCGTGCTTGTCACTGACATGGACCGGCTCTACCTTGAACATGACCACGCACTGGTCAACCGCTTCCTCGAAACCCTGGCCGATCAGTTGGAGGGCATCACTCGGCGAAGCGCGGTTGCCGGCAAATTCCGCACGGGCGGCCTCGCCCTGCTGTTGGAGGGCCTGCCTCCACGTGAGAGGGACCGGCTCAGCGACAAAGCCACCGGTGCATTTTGTTCGGGCAGGATACAAGTCGGGACCGAGGAAATATCGTGCAACATACGAGTGGCTGCAGCACATTATCCGAGCGAGTGCTCAGACTTGGCGGGACTTTGGCGGAAAGCCCTGAATAAGCTGGAAACGCCATCGAGTAATGAATGATGATTCGGGGGAGTTGGTGGCAGGAAGTCCGTAGTCGGGTGGAAGGACGCTTCCGCGTCGATCTGGCCATGGATCTGGGTACCGCCAACACGCTCGTCTATCTCAAAGGCGAAGGTCTCGTCATCAACGAGCCGTCGGTGGTGGCCATCGACGTCCGCACGAATCGAGCCATTTCCGTC
>JAIWNO010000186.1 GCA_020216785.1 Desulfomonile sp. | reverse complement strand
CTGGCGTTCGGCCACCCGGGGGTGGGCTCGTGGCTGTCCAAGCACCTGACGCCTGCGGAGCAGACCCTGCGCAGCCGAGGGCTGCTCTAGACATACGCATTCCCTATATGATTCAACTTGACCGAAGAGGCGTTTCTATGGTTTAATGCGGTTGTGTAAGTTTGGGTGCGTGTCACCAAAAGGGCCGCATGAGAGGTATGTTACATCTCGCCTACACAAGGCTTGGCATTTTGTCGTTTGTGTGCGCGATTGCGCTCATGGGGTTTTACGCACGTACGGCCTCAGCTGACTCCCTCTCGCTCTCTTCTGTGGTTGCGTCAGAACCCATTTCACTAATGGAAAAGGTGATCGGACCGATCTTTCCGAATGGTGGGATCGGGAGCACATTCCGCAGTGAGATGGGCGGCGGCTTTGAGGTGGCCAGTTTGACCGCGGGGCACGTGACGACCGCAGAGGGTTTCGAGTTTGACCTCAAGAAGGTCATGCCTTTGGAGACTGGTTCGAATCGGTATTCTTTGTATGCAAACTTGCGAATTTGGCGCTTCGGCCTGCGCGGGGCGTACTGGAACTTTGACAACCGCAGCAAGGCCAAGAATCAGGGCAAGTTCGACCTGACCGGCGGAAGCGCGGGTGTTGATTTTGACGTCGTGCAGTTCGACCATCTCGCCCTCGGAGTAGGAGCGGACCACTACTTCATCGAGCCGCGGCTCGAAGCGCGCATCTTACTCAGCGCGGACGACACCAACGGGTTCAACCTGACTATCACAGGCGGCAACCCGCGCACCGTAGGGCCGTACCTCAGGTTCGTCCCCGCGGAGATTCTGGGTTTCCCGATGCACGTGGAAGCCTTCTGGAAAATCCCCATTTCCAGCACCAAGCTTATGTCCTATGGCTTCGCGATCTGCTTTCGCCCTCAATTGTATCGCTTCGACGCATCCATGAAGCTGGGCTACAAGAAGATGCACTGCAAGTACAAGGAAGAGCCCAGCCTCGTTGATTTCAACGTCAACGGTGTCGCAGTAGGGCGGGACGACAAGTGGACCGTGGACAACGAATGGGATCTCTTTTCCGCTGAAATGTCCCTGTATTTCTAGCTCCCTCCTGCAGCCCCCCTTTGCAATCCTTGATTAACTCCTGTCACAAGAAAGGTGACCGACAGTTGATGCTTGATATGAACTTGCGTTCGTGACGATACTGTTTACCCGGCCTGTGTAGGGGCAGACCTGTGTGTCTACCCGGTTTTAGGCTTACACGCGGGTGCGCCCTTACGGATTCATCGTACCATATCGAATGCAGGATCGTATGAGTCCCGGTGGGGCGGGCCTTGTCCGCCTTCCATCAACGACCAATTCGGGGACCCACCCCACCGTTTCACCCCATTGCTTTTCTGCGATTTTATAGTGCACCGGTATCAGCACCTAGTAATTGAACACACACGCTCCCACCGCAAGGGAAACGAGCGCGTCTCCTTCCTGAATGCGGGCTGTCGGGATGAACTCCTCTTCCTTCAATTTGCGCACCTCCGCGCATGGTCTGCACACGTGCACCGGGACTTTTTGCTCGATGAGATAATCGAGGTACTCGGACATCTCGTCACCCGCCATTGAGACGACGTGCTTCGCCATACCCTGCTGCGCGAAGATGACAGCCTCGTCGGTAAGGAAGATGTCCACGTCATGGCCCTGCTGCTTTGCATTCTTAGCAATCATCATGCAACGGGTCGGCCGTGACGGGTCGTGAGGGCCGGTTCCCAGGACGAACAGAAATCTCGCCATCGTTACCTCCATTTGCCGTGGCGTCCGGATTCACGTGAACATGCACAAATCCGATTCGACGGCCATCTTGAGGAAATCCTCAGCGTTCGCGATCTCAACGCCTTCGATGAAGTCCTCCACGCCCAGCTCCATCATGGTCGCGGCCATGTGACAGCCGATGAGCTTGACGCCTTCCAATTGGCACATCTCCAACAGGTCCGCGAGATCGGGGATTTCGGCCTTTTCTATCTTTCGTTTCATGATGCTGGTCGCCAGTTGCGACATCCCCGGAATCGCTCCCAGTGTGCCGGGTGGGTAGAACCTCAGCTTCTTCGCATATCCGGTGCGAATGACGTTGAGGCCGCTGAAGGTGTAGTAGATGGTTGCATCCATTCCCATTCTGACGGCGTTGATCGCCAGCACCGCGGACGGATAGGCTCCGTCAAGGGTGTCGCGGGAACAGATCACGGAGAGCTTCTTCTTTTTCTTTTCTCCCTGATTCATCCGCCAACCTCCTAGGGGGGATAAGGTCCGGCGCTGCATCACGATTGGGGAGCAGCGCCAGGGTATGGACGCTGTCGAGGAGCGATTTCTCTCAATATATTTTAATATATCAATACTGAAATATTAGGTTACCATCCTCCTCCGAAGTCTGCAATCTTTTTTTACAATTTTTGTCAATTTTCGCGGCGTCTTATCAGTATGCATGCTGAACGATTATCAGGGGGTTGTCCAGGGGCTTAGGTGGGCTGCATATCCGTGGACACTTATAAGCGGCGAGGAGAAAAAACGCTATTTCACCACAGAGCACGCAGATGCCGCAAGGACAAGGTAGGGCGCCTCACGCGTGGGCCTTGCCGGGGCCTTGTATACTGTTGAGGAAGGGCGGATACCCGGGTGCCCCTCCTACGATCTAGGCGACAATCGATTCCCAGATTTATTACGGGACATACTCCCGTAAGACCGCAAGCATTCAAAGGACTGTTCTGCTGTCAGAAAGGAAATTCAGCGGTGGCTGAGAGTGACAGCTGATCCGACCAGACCCGCGAGCCGTCGAACGAGAAGTCCAAGCCGAACGCACGGTTCGTCAGGGTGTGATCGCCATGGGTGATAATCCGCTGGAAATCACCGTCGAACCGCATCGTGACTCGCTCACACCATCGGAGTCGTGCGCTCAAAGCCAAGTGCCAGCAATGCCCCTTGGTGTTCTCCCGCGTGATGCGCTCACCCTCTCTCAGGAGGTGAAGGTCTTCGTTGGCGGCAGTCACGAAGCCGTAGTCGAACTGAGCTTCAACCCGCAGCTCACGGTCGCGTCCGAAGAGCGGAAGGTTTCTCATGCGGGTGGCCGCCACCCCCCCGATGTATGTGTGGTAGAAAATCTGCCGAAAATTTATGCCGTCGCCCGGAAGGTCCCATCCGTTACCGCTGATGTCTCCCTGGTATCCGTCATGGGTGGTGAAATAGAAATATTGATAACGCCAACCGACCACCGGCCGCACCAAGAAGTCAGGCGGAGCGAGAGCGAGGTGCAGGTCCACGAGCAGCCCCCGGTTAAGACGGCACTTGGACTCGCTGAAAATGGTCTTTTGACCGGGCTGAGTTTCGTCGTCCCAGTCGCTGTCCTGCATGGGGCGGGCACTCTCCCGGGTAAGGTTCACGCGCGCCTGTCCGTGCATCGACCACCAGTGGGCACGGTAACCCACTGCAAGCTCCCCGAACCACTGATCGATAGGGAACTCCAGGCGGCTCAACGGATCTTGGCCGGGCGGAAATGGATTGGGAAACTGATATGATGTGAAACTGTTAAGGTACTTGATGATGCACAGGGAAGAGTAATGGCCCGCGGCGTCTTCGGCTGATCCGCGGGCCGGGAGGGGTGTCTGCGAAACTAACTGAAAAGTTTGACCATTCGCGGCATCCGCAACTCCGAAGAGAACCAACACCACGACAACAACACTGCAATGAACTCTCATACCCTTACCTTCAACAAGACAGCCGGATAAGACCGGCACAGCAAACCGTGTTCGTTACCCGTCGATCGAGGGCCGTCGAGGCGCAAACCGCATCGTTGCAGGTCAAGGCGCGCTGCACTGCGCAAACACAAGGCCTGAAGAGACAAACGCCTCAACAACTTGAATCGGCGGGGACTGTTTTGGAATAAATCTACAATAACATAAGCATGATGTACTGTCAATCAAAAATACGAATTATATCTTGTAGTTATTTTACATTAGATTTTGTTAATAACTCTTTGATTTTTCATACAGCTTTATTCAATTGACCAGCGGCTTCATTTGGGATCGCCATTCACTCTTCCTCCTTTCTAAAAACCCCAAGCATCAACGCCCACAATGACCATGGGACCGCCTGGTCCCAAATCTCGCCGCCGGGGCCCCCTCCTCTCGCACCTCGCGTCTTGACCGCGTTGCCCTGCACAGCTTAGACTACAACAATACTGCTGCGAATGTTGCGGCGGCACCTTGTTTTGAGTTGAGGCAAATGATGGTGGAGCCGCGAATGAGAGCGTGCTCGGAACAAGATAGCGGAATTGGACAGCCGATCCCGATCTGAAGGCGACTGAAACAGGCGCGGGGCATCACCACGGGACGAGGCATGTCCGGTCGGTAGGCTTGGAGGCAGGGAATGAAGCCCTCATTTACCACCCCAACCTGTATCAATACTGTATTTCGGAATTAGCCGCGGCAAAGGGTAATCCAGTTTGGAAGGTATCGCTCAGAAGCTTACCAACATGCTGTATAACCGCTTTGCAAGCTCACTTTTCATGGCCGGACTTTCTGCTAAGATTTCATGGCGCAGTTACCTGACTTCGATAGGGATTTTGTGAATGAGTCGGCGACCTCGACGGTTATACCCGACCAAGTGAGTGAAGGTACGGCCGTGGCCGACGCGCTCAAAGCCAACTTCTTTGCATAGGACAGGGGAACCCATGACCGCACCCGACGAATACACCATGTGGCTGGAGCGCGCGCGGACCGGCAGGAATGCGGACGAATTGGAAAGGGCGTACGAGGAGCTTCTGGCTAAGGTGAAGCGCGTCGATCCCTTGACGCTCGCCGAGGAATCGGGCTGCAAATACCGGGGCGATGGTGTTCCGCGCGTCCTGGTGCCGTTCCTCCATAGCTGGTTTGTGCTGGACCTAGTCCCATACCGTTTGAGAGCTGAACACGCCGTGATCGACACCTTGCCTCTCAAAGTGCTTGTGCTGGAGCACTTGGTCACCGCAGCAGCAAATCAAGGCACTGCGGTGAACGTAATGGGACAATGGATCGATGCACGATCGTTGCTTCACGGTGCGGTTCTTGGCGCGCATTTTGCGCGCTCTACAACCGACGCGCTTGAACAATGCTTCACCTTGAGCACCGACAAGCGCATAGCCAGGATACTCGCGTGGGGAGGCAAGCCTTTGGACCTTGCTGACGAAGGTTATGTATTCCACTTATTTCCTCGCCTTCCGGTGGCGCTCATCCACTGGAAAGCCGACGAGGAGTTCCCACCTTACAGCAAGGTGCTTTTTGACATCTCGGCAAGCAATTACATGCCGACACACGGCCTGATAGCGCTCACCGATTTTCTTATTCATCGCCTCGCCGAATAATTGGATGCGCCGTGTAACGGAGATATCGTAGAACCGCACAAAAAAATCTGGCATTTTCCGAAAGATGTGATAGAGGGGTCACCGAAATTTTGCGTCAGAGGTTCGTTGATGACAAGGATTGGTCTGGTTCTCGTATATGTGGCGTCGGTGATCATGTGCTCCATTCCCGCCGGAGCGCAGCAGTCTCAGGGTGGACTTATCCGGGTGAAGCCGGCGTATCAGGAGGCGACATATGTGCCCCAGCAGGAGGCTCGTCACGATGAAGCCGTACCGGCAGGGCCTCCGCCTCCCTCACCAAGGGACCAGCTGTATGTCTTTTGGCTGGTGGGCAAAATCCTGAGCTATCCGGTGGACAAGATGGAAGCTTTCATCACCAGCAAGTGGCAGAACTTCCAGAAGCCCGCGCTTCGTCCCGCGTCCGCTCCGGCATCCGAGGTACAAGCCGTCAACCCGTTCGATACAATCGACACCTCGGAAATTCCGCCTGCACCTCCGGCGCTGGGAGGCGCCGCTCCCAAGAACCGGTGATCCTCCCGGCATGCTTCCTCTTCAGTTGATTGCCCGTTATTGAAAGTGTAACAAGTATGATGTACTCTGCGAGGTGCTGCGGATTCTTCGTTGCAGCTACCCATGAATCTCTGCTCGAGCCGAGAAGGTCGTTTGTGAGGTAGGAAAAAGTTTGGAGGAACAGAAATGAAGGGGACCTTTCTGGTGCTGGCAATGAGTCTCTTTTTTGCGTGCTCGGCGTCGGCACAATATTACGTAGTTCCCAGCGGGACTGTCTGGCCTGATGGCGGAAGCGGTTATCTTGCGCCTGTCGACGCTCCTTTTCACGTCCGGACACATGACATCCTGACCGCGCCGCAATTATACTATGCGTCTCCCCTTTATTGGGTACCCGCCCCGTATATTTCGGTTCCCGTGGGACAGCCTTCCCGGCCAAATGCACGATAGAGAACTTCCTTTCACAGAGACGACATGGTGGCAGCAATATCGCGCATGGGGCGACAAAGGCTTCAGGGGGCCGCTGACGGTCGCAAGAACCAGGGCCAAGTTCGGGAGTTGTCCTTCAGTGTCGTTGTCAGGAGGAGCGCTGTTGGCAACTGAGCGCCAGAGATAGAGAGAGGCGGAGTAATGGTCAGTGTCACCTGCCTGGGAGCGACCGAGTCGGTAACGGGCTCCAATTTTCTCGTGGAAACCTCCGCGGGTGGGAACCTCATTATCGATTGCGGGCTCTTTCAGGGCGGCACGGAGATGGAACAACGCAATTGGGACCCGTGGGGTTACAACCCTAGTGAAATCAACCACATCATCCTCACTCATGCGCATATCGACCACAGCGGACGTATCCCCAAATTGGTCAAGGACGGTTTTCGCGGGCGCATCATCACCTCGCCGCCGACCGCTGAACTATGCCAGGTGATGCTTCTTGACGCGGCTCATGTCCAGGAAATGGAATCCGAGTGGCGGACGAGGCGAAACCGGCGGCGGGCAAAGCGAACGGTCGAACCCCTCTATACGATGGAGGACGCGGAGAAGAGCCTACGCTATTTCGTCCCTACCGACCTCGACCAGGTAATCGAGATTGAGTCCGGCATCAAGGCGCGGCTACGGAACTCCGGACATATCCTTGGCTCTTCCATCGTGGAACTTTGGGTGGAAGATCAGGGAATGACCACCAAGATCGTCTTTTCCGGCGACGTAGGAAGGCAGGATGCTCTCATCGTCAAGGACCCGGTCGAAATCGGCGAGGCGGATTATCTTTTTGTAGAATCAACGTACGGCAACCGCCTGCATCGCCCGTTTGAGGAGAGCAAGGCCGAGCTTCTCGAAGCGATCAACTATGCCGTGTTCCACAGGGAAAAAGTGATCATCCCAGCCTTCGCGGTCGAGCGGACGCAGGAAATTCTGTATATCCTCGGCGAGTTTTCTCGAGCCGGACAGCTTCCCGGGATTCCCATTTACCTGGACAGTCCTCTGGCCATCAAAGCCACTGAGGTTTTCAGAAAGAACAAACAGTATTACGATGAAGACGCCCGGTCTATTGTGGGGAGAGGTTACGATCCTTTCGATATGCCCAATCTTAAGCTCACCTTGACCACAAGCGAGTCCATGAAGATCAACCAGCTTCAAGGGCCCGCTATCGTGATCTCCGCCAACGGCATGTGCACTGCCGGGCGGATCAAGCATCATCTGAAGCATAATTTGTGGCGGCCGGGCGCAAGCATTGTCATCACCGGGTTCCAGGGGCAGGGAACCACCGGTCGTCAGATCGTTGATGGAGCGAAATCCGTCACGATTTTTGGAGAAAAGATCGCTGTCCGCGCAAAGGTATTTACCATCGGGGGGATTTCGGCGCACGCGGATCAGGCTGACCTTCTTCAGTGGATCGGCCACTTTGCAGCGAAGTCGAAGCCGCGGGTATTCGTAATCCACGGAGAGCCGATGTCCAGCGAGGCGTTGGCGCGTGCTGTGCGAGAACGCTACAACCTTGAGGTGCGCGTTCCTCGCTGGCGCGAGGTCCTACGTCTCGAGCCGGGGAAAGAGATCGTAGTGGCGCCCCCGGAGCCCGTTACAGTCGATCTTCGGGCGAACATGCTCGCCCTGACCACAGAGCTTGAGGCTGAGATTGCGCACTTGAGAGAGCAGCTTACGGCAAGAGAGATCGACGTGTCCGACGAGGATGTCCGGACGCTCAAAGATATCCATGACAAACTGCAAGCCCTTGTCTCCGGTTAGGCATGGGTTCCGCTGAGATCCTCATTGGTCGTACCAGCCATGAGCTATTCCGGCGACGCCGTACATTCTTCAACTTCGGAGCTGCGTGTACACGCTGAGATCGACCCGGCATTGCAGCGCAGTCGACAGGCGATCGTTTTTTTTGTGGGGCTCGCTATTGTCCAGTTTTTTGTGTCCTGGTGGCTTCTCACACCGGGCTATATCTTCTTGGATGAAGTATGGTACCACTGGATGACTCGAGACTTCTCCGCCACCGGAAGTCTTGAGCTCTGGAACGGTTATGACGAGCTGCCTTCACAGGAGCTGACACCCGCGAACTTGCCGGCTCGCAAGGGCCGAATCGTAAGCCGTTATCCGTATCTGTTCCCGGTGTTGGCCCTGCCTTTCTACAGAGTGTTCGGCTTTACCGGACTCGTCATTGTGAACAGCATCACGTTTTTCGGTGCGGTGATCCTGTGTTATGCGATCGCACGCCGGCTCTTCCGCGATGACGGCCTGGCGTTGCGCGCATGTCTCATTTTTGTTTTTGCCACGTTTATTTGGGAATATTCACAAGATGCATGGCCCCATACGACTTCGCTCTTCTTTCTTCTGGCGGCGTTCTACTTAATGGTGCGGGCCTACAACGGCGGGAGCAGTCGCTCCGCTCTCGTATGGGCAGCGCTCAGCGGGTTCGTGGCAGGATTTGGGCCGGGTATTCGCATTGACAATTCGCTTGCCTTGCCGGGGCTCCTGGCGCCATTCCTCTTTGCTCGGCCCTGGCGGCCCCGAGAGGCGCTTTCTTTCGCGCTGGGTGCGGTGCCGGGATTGGCGCTCCTCGGATGGACGAATCTGATCAAATTTGGCCGCTTCAACCCTTTTGACTATGGCGACGGGACATACCTGTCGTGGGGTCTGCCGCTTGCCGCGTTGGCGGTCGTGGCGGTAATGTGGCTTTTGAGCCGTCCTTTCTGCGATGTTTTCGTCCGTACGAGAAAAGTCTTACTTGCTGCGTTGGCGATCACCGCGCTTGCAGGCGCTCTCGCAGCCCCGGCCTCACGGACCGTGCTCTTGCGGGGACTGAGCGATTTCTGGGTATCCGTCATCGATGTACGCGCGCTCGATCCAGCACTGGTGCTGCCCCCCCTGGAACGCACTCCAGGCGGGGGAATGGCTTACGTGGGCGCGATGAAGAAGTCTCTTCTCCAGAGTCTGCCCTATTTGCCGCTCTTGCTGGTCCCGATCGTGAGACTCGGCCGAGGCGACCGGAACGCGGCCGCGAGTTTGATGCTCCTGTTGATTCCGATTTGTTTTGTGGGATATTATTCACTGTTTACGCACCAGTACGGCGGGCTGTGCTTTAATTTCCGGTATTTTATCCCTGTTCTGCCGTTCGTTGCGATTTTGACTGCATATTCCCTCAAAGAGATGAAGGTCGCGTGGGGTGGCTCACCAAGTCTGTTTCTGCTTATCCTCCCGGCAGCACTGGCCGCGGCCGCTTTTTACGCGTGGGCCGGCCGTCCGGAAATACCCCTGAACAGCTTGGATTTCCCGCTCTTGATAGCGCCTCTGCTCATAGCAGGCGCCCTCTTGTTTCTCCTCGTCGCTGGAGAAATCGTTAATACCGAAGGAGCACGAGCGATCCGTGGCGCCGCTTGGGTAGGTACGACTGTAGCGATTACATGGGCCGGGATGGTTGCCTTTTTTTACGATCTTCCCCATCACCGGGACTTACGCGAGAAGAATGCACTGTGGGCCGACGTCGCTCTACGCAAAGTTCCCGGAAACTCAATCTATTTCGCATTCCCAATGGTATCTCCCTCGATTGTGGACGGCGACCGTATTCGGATCGCATTTCCCGGGGAGGATCAGGGCAAGGACTTTTCCAGGCTCCTTGAGTTCCATCTCAAAGCTGGTCGTCGCGCTTTTGCAGCTTTCTCGGTGGATTTCTGGAATTCGTTGAAGCGCGGCCCGCTCCGGGATTACAATATAATCCCGATGTGCAGTCTTCCGGCAGGGGTGGTGCTCGGCGAGATCACGCCGGCCGGGAACCATGGCGGGATCGAAAAATCGGATTGATGTGGATTTGCGCTCAAGCAGGTGATGCCGCTGCCCTTTGTGCGCTTCGGGACGCTTCCCGGATTTTTTCGATCAGGTCCTCCAATTCGCATGGTTTTGTCAAATAGTCGAAAGCTCCGAACTTGATGCCCTCGCGGGCTGCCTGTTCGGAGCCGTGACCGGTTAGCATGATGACGGCCATCTGCGGGACGATCTTTTTGAAAATCTTGAGGACGTCGATACCGTCCATGTCTTCCATCTTCAGGTCCAGCACCGCCACGTCGAAATCCTGTTTTCTCACCGCCTGCACGCCTTGCGTGCCGTTGTAGGCGACACTGACCTGGAAATTCCTCCGGCTGAGTCGTTTCGAGAGTGCATTGACATATGCTGCCTCATCATCGACCAGGAGGATTCTTATGGGTCTTCCTGTATCGGCTTGATGATCGTCCATTTCTTACCTGTTCGGCTCTGTTGTTTGTTGCATTGCTCTTGTCATATCAGCTCGTCGCGGCTTTGGCAAACTCTGTTGATGGCGTAGCCTCACGCTGGAGGGGTGGCCGCGGCCTCAACCCGCTCGGTCGTTTTGCCGATCGGCACCTGGATAGTGAATGATGTCCCGACCCCCACCGAGCTGTTCACGTCGATCTTGCCACCCATCTTGGTGACAATTCCATAGCAGATTGAAAGCCCGAGACCCGTTCCTTTTCCAACCGGTTTTGTGGTGAAGAACGGGTCGAAAATCCGAGGAAGGTTCGCTTCCGGAATTCCGGGCCCATTGTCGGAAACCGTAATCACTACATGGTCACCACTCACGGAAGTGGAAATCTCGACGTGTCCTCCGCGGTCCTCGATTGCGTCGAGGCTGTTGTTGACAAGGTTCATGACGACCTGTTGAATTTCCGACGGGGACGCGTTGACCGGCGGAAGGTCCGACGCCAGGCTCAGGATGATTCGCACCGAGCCGTAACGCGCCCGCTGTTGACAGAGGCCGGCGACTTCTCGAATCAGGTCGTTGAGCTGCACCTTTTTGGGCCGCGGATCGGTCTTTCGCGCGAAGCTGAGCAGCTTATGCGTGATCTGTTTGCAGCGGGAGCCCTGGGTCTTGATTTGGGAAAGGGAATGCTTGAACTCCTCCAAGTATGGATATGTTTGGAACGAGCTCTCTTCAAGCAGGTCCTCCATCCATCCGGCCTCTTCAACCATCACGGCAACAGGGTTGTTGATCTCGTGAGCTATGCCGGCCGCCAGTTCTCCGACAGACGCAAGCTTCCCAGCCTCGATCATCCGCTCGTTCAATAGGGCCTTTTCCGCGTCAGCTTTCTCTATGTGGCGAACCATTCTGCTGGAAAGCAGGACCGCCATCGCAACAATTCCCAAAACGCCTGCAAAAAAGACGAGAACCGTGAAACGCCGCGCAGCGTACAGCGCGGAGAACGCGTCCTGCTCCGCCTGCTGGAATGCCAGCAGCCAGCCACCCTTTTTCAGCCAAGCAGTGACATAGACGAAGTCCGAACCGCCGGCCGTATGAACTACTTCCACTTGATCGTCCGGCCGAGGTCCTGCCGCGAGAAACGTGCGATACGGCTCCGCGGACAAATCGATCTCCGAGTGCGGTCGAGTCTGGAATTCGCCTTTTCTGTTGAGGATAAATGCAAATCCGGTGCTTCCGATTCGGATTCCCTCAACGAGGGAGTTGAAGGCCTCGAAGTCTACCGTAGCGCGAAGGATCCACCTGCGACCTTGGTGCTCCCCGCGCACGGCGACGATGAAGTGCGGTAATCCCCGGAGACCTGCGAATACGTCGCTGATGTAATCGTCACCTGCAATTGCCTCACGGAACCATTTGGTCTGCGAATAGTCAGCCTCTTGAAGCCGGAACGGCCCTGCATAAGCGATCTGACGTCCCTCGTCGTTCACTACGCCGAGGTCCACGAACGATCGGCCGTATCCCGTTTGCAGCACGCGCAGCCGCTCCGCAAGGAATGGCTCATCGCAGAGCTGCTCGAAGGTAAATGAGTTCGCGAGAACCTGGATGTCTGAGAGCTTCTCGCTCAGAAAGGTGTCGATAGTACGCACGTGCTTTCGAACCAGCACTCTGAGGTGTTCCAGCACCTTGTCCTGATACGACACCTGGAAGTAGTAGCGTATCGTCCCTGTGATCACGAGCATGGGAGCGAGGGAAACCACGATGATCACCACGACCATTTTCAAGGTCAGCGCTCGATAGTACCCCTTATTATCGGCAGATCTTTCGCCCATGGCGCCCCTCTCCTCATTCTCAAGGAGGGACACGACAAATTCTCTCACTGGATCAATATTCCATTTTCGCACCTATGCTCCTCTTTCACGAGCGAAAAGAAAGATCCTACGCAAGCTTTTACTCATGTGGCGCAGGGTTTCCAGCCTGCGGTCAGATAGCTTTCCGGATCGGCGGCTGAAAAGCCTGCGCCATAATTGTATTTACCAATTCCGTGACCGCAACTGA
>JAIWNO010000185.1 GCA_020216785.1 Desulfomonile sp. | reverse complement strand
ACGATCACGATCCTATGCACCCCGGCGCCGACGCAGCTCCTTGCCGGTGGCATCCATGATGCGTTTCTCCTGGTCGCGCTTTTTGTTTTTGGCTTCTTCCACTTTCTTCACGAGTGTCTCGATGTCACACGGCTTCATGAGGTAGTCGAAGGCCCCGAGTTTCATGCCGTCGATAGCCGACTCCACTGTCGCGTGGCCGGTAAGCATGATCACTTCCACAAGGGGGTGGTTTCTCTTCATCTCCCTCAGTGCGGCGATTCCATCCATACCCGGCATCTTGATGTCGAGCAGTACTACGTCGATATCCGGGTCTTGGTCGAGTGTGCTGAGGGCCTCTTCACCGCTCAGAGCGACAGACACCCTCATATTTCGGTGAGTCAGCCGCTTTTCCATAGCCGACACAAACGCTTCCTCGTCATCGACGAGCAGGAGTTTTGTTTCGATCATCGCCTTCTTCCCCCAGCACCGCCTGCAGCTTTTCGTCAGAAATGATGGTCGCGAAGCAGGCGATGGCGCTCCGTGGGATCCTCTTCGTCGAAGAGGAGCGCAGCCAGTTCGTTGAATGCGTCTGCAAGCTTCACGATCCCCTCGAGCTTGCCGTCCTTCATGACCGGCACCGAGGAAACGCCGTGCTCCATCATAATGTCGAGAGCTTTAATGATACTCTCGTCACTCTTGACCGAGCCGCGAAACGGCACTACCAGGTCGCGGACCCGCTTGAGCTCACTCGGAGCGGCAATGTGCTCCCACACATGCCTCACGCTTTTAAGCAGATCGATAAGGTGAACAAACCCAATCAGGCTGTAATTCTCGTCGAAGACCAATGGTGTTGAATGGCCGTGCTCCAGCTTTCTGTCTTCCGTGACGATGCGCAGGATCTTGATGGCAGTGATTACGTCCACATCGGCCCGGAGTTGCGGCCATTCATTTCTGGGGACCATCAGCTTTGAAACAGGCACTGAATGAGGCATCTCAGCACATCCTCTCTCTCATTTTCTCGTAACAACGGGCAGTCAAAGCAGTGAGTCGGCCGGATGCCAAAGCCGCCCGCTTGTTTGTTTAAAAGCTCATTGGCATCACGATTGCGCTACCGCGCGAGCGCTGGAAGCGCTCACAAATCGTAGAAGTTTTTGGGGAGGGGGCCGGGGACCCTTTTTATAAGAAGGGCCTCCCCGGCAAATCCCACGAACACTCCCACGGCTTGTGGAGCCTCAGTCGCCCCGGCGGAGCGCAATGGACTGCGCGCGGGCTTCGGCGATCTTGTCCTCATGCTTGCGTTTCTTCGAGGCCGCTTCCTGGACTTTGGCCACAAGTACATCGATGTCGCACGGCTTCATGAGGTAATCCAATGCACCGAGCTTCATGCCGTCGATGGCGGTTTCCACTGTGGCGTGGCCGGTGAGCATGATCACCTCCACCAGGGGGTGCTCCGCCTTGATGGCCTTGAGCGTCTGGATGCCGTCCATACCGGGCATTTTCACGTCCAGGATAACCACCTCGATACGGTGGTCCTCCTGGAGTTTTTGGAGAGCTTCCGGGCCGCTCAATGCGCCCACCACATCCATTTCCCTCTTTGCCAGGCGTCTGGACAGCGCGTCCACAAATGGTCCCTCGTCGTCAACCAACAGGACCTTTGTCATAGTTCGTTCTCCTTTTGGCTCGTCGCGCGGACCGATGAGAGACAGGCCGGCGCGTAGGTCGTGGTTACCGTATCTCAGTATCTCACAAGCAGGAATACCGATGAAATGATTAGACTGATGATCGTCACCGGCGCGGCCTGCTTGAGATACTCAAAGAAGGTGATCTTGTGACCTGCCCTCTCTGCGATACCCGTAGTGACCACATTGGCAGAGGCGCCGATGATTGTCCCATTGCCTCCAAAGCAGGCCCCCAGCGCCAGGGCCCACCAGAGCACGCCGGTCTCCGCGCCGGGGATGGTCTTGCCGAGGAAAAGTGTGATCGGCAGCATGGTCGCGGTAAACGGAATGTTGTCCACAATCGCGGAACTGATCCCCGACACCCACAAGATGATGAGCACAGCGACAGCAAGGTTGCCCTGACACACCCGAAGGATCCAATCAGCGATCGCCTGGAGGATTCCCGTCTGTTCCGCGGCGCCCACGACGATGAAGAGCATGATAAAGAATACCAGTGAAGGCCACTCGATCTCTTTCTCCAGGATTTCCACGATGTCCGTCTTGGTTAACAGCACGATGAGCCCGGCACCGAAGAGCGCGGCTACACTCACCTCCATGTGGAAGAAGCCGTGAAGGATGAATAAAAGGATGACTCCGAGGAGGACCGCCCCGCCAATGACCAGCACCTTGCGATCGGTAATCTGATATTTTTCGCGAAGGAACTCAATCATTTTGGGAACATCCTCGACCTTTGCACGCTGGTATTCGCGACCGTAGATGAGATTGTTGTAGATAAGCTGCGCGACCATCACCATGATTACCACCGGCGTCAAGTTGATGACGAAGTCGTTGAACGTCAGCCCGGCGTATGATCCGATCATGATGTTGGGCGGATCGCCGATAAGGGTCGCCGCGCCTCCAAAGTTCGAGGCCACAATCTCGGGAACGAGAAAAACGAACGGAGATACACCTAGGATGAGCGCGATCTCCATGGTCACCGGCGTAAGCAGGAGCATTGTCGTGACATTGTCCAAAAACGCGCTCGTAATAGCAGTCACGATGCACAGCGCACCCGACAGCACCAGGATGTTGCCTCGCGCTACATGGAAAGACTTATACGCCATCCACTGAAACACACCCGATACCTTGAGTACCCCGACAATGACCATCATACCCATGAGGAGAAAGATCACGTTCCAGTCCACCACGTGAAGGGCTTGCTCGTATGTAAGGAGCTTGTATGCGTCGTCGTAGTTGCCGAATGTGTGGGTGATGAGCAGCACGGCCGCAGCGCCGAGGAACGCGGCAAGCGTCCGATGGAGCACCTCGAAGGAGATCAGCACATAAACCCCGGCGAAAATGATGAGCGCGATCCAGAACGCGGCACTCTGGATGCGCTGCATACTCACCACCAGCGGTGAGGCGGAAAAGCGTTTCATTCCTTGGGGATCGGCGTCCGCTTCCGAGATGCGTGTGACGGGGATCGGTTCGGAAGGCTTGAAGCTGGGCCGTGTAATCTTCAGCACCCACTTGCCGTCCTTGATCTTCTCCACGGGAGCGGGAACCTCGAGCATAAACACTCCGTTGCGACCCGTGACATTATCCTTGTGGTTTTCCGAGCCGTGAGCCGAAGAGAGATAGGGTTTTCCGTTCAGATACGGTACCACTGAGGCGTCCGACAGCGGACTCCCTGTGGAGTCGAGCACCTTCCCGTGCAAGACAAGAACGGCCTCGCCGGGCTTGGCGGACGCGCACCAGCCTTCCTTCGCTCCGAACAACGCGGCGAATATTGCTACAACAAGAGCCAAAGTGACACGATTCATGGTTGCAACCTTTCTCGTGAACGAGTGCTATCTCGACATGACCGCTTTGACGCGGATGACGTTACTTGGGTGCCAAAATAGACATGCCGAGGACCGGCCAAATCACCGCGCAGGCTAAGCCCACGACTATCATGAGAATGATGCTCGCGGGAATGCCCCACATGAAGAACTCACCGCTGGTGAATTGCTTCGAATCGTACGCGATCGCGTTGGGCGCCGCGCCTACCAAGAGTATAAACGGCATCCCTGCCGTCACGAGGGACGCGAACATGACCACTTCCGCGGAAACACCAAGGTACTTGGCGATGACGAGCGCCACTGGCAGCGATATGGCAATCGCAGCCACGTTCATGATGAAGTTGGTCATCACCATCACGAAGAAGGCTATGCTCAACACAAAGACGAACCAGTTCGCCTCCTTGAACATGGAGAGCCAGTTTACCGCAAGCCATTGAGCAGCGCCGGTCTCCCAGAGGCAGAACCCGATGCTCATCGCGCCTGCGAACAGGAGAATGATGTTCCACGGTATAACTTCCAGATCGTTGATGTCCAGGATGTTGAACACAAAAAACAAGACTGTCGAGACGAGAAAGATCGCTGATTTGTCGAGCTTCTGCAACGCCGGCACCATTACCTGGAGTGACATGACGGTAATCGCACCAAGCACAATGATCAGGCTGATGATTTCCTTCCGGGTAATAGGCCCGAGATCCGCGCTCAATTCCTTCACCCGCTCTTTGAGACCCGCTATTACCGGCTTCTCCGGCCTGAAGAATATGGCGAAGAACACCCACAAGAGAATCACCATCAGCCATCCTACAGGGGCCATATAGTAGCTGAGATCGAAGAAACTCACGTCCTTGCCCGTCATTTCTTTAAAGAACCCGAGTGCTACAATACCTCGAGCCGCACCGAGCAGAGTGATGATGCTACCCGCGCCGCAGACGTATGCCATCCCGATGAAGAGCCCTTTGCCGAACTTGGTGGGCTTGTTGCCTTCGCCGTAAAGAGCGTAGATCGCCAGGAGCAAAGGATACACCGTTGCGGCAACACCCGTATGCGCCATCACATGAGTCAGCAGCGCTATGAGCACGAACACGCCCAGGTAAATTGTGGTGGTCTTCTCGCCGATCCATCCGAGCATCTTATATGCCATGCGCTTGGTCAGACCGGTCTTGGTGAACACAATGCCTATCACCAGCGAGGCGAAAATGAACAGCACGGACGGGTCCATGAAATCCTTGAACGCGGCTTTTGCCGGCCTGATCATGAACAGGGCTTGTGTGATACCGATTACAAGGCTGGTCACACCGATCGGCACCACTTCGAACACCCACCACGTACCTGCGAGCAGGAAGACTGCAAGCGCGCCCTTGCCCTCCGGACTCAGCGCGAAGTGTTTTCCCATTGGGTCCACGGCATCAGGCCAGGGTGGGGAATAGTACACGACGAAGAATAGGATCACGCCGACTACCATTGGTATGATCCGCGACCACTCTATCTTGCTTCCCTTGGAAGTTATAGCAGCGTCAGCGCTCATGAGGGATTTCCTCCTACGGTCTCGAATGTCAAATCATGATCAGATTTTGCAGGCCTTTATCCTGGTGAAGATCTCGTCCACTACGTCGCACAGCCTTAAGATCCCGACGATGTCGTTGCCCGAGGTCACGAGCAGCGATTCGTAATGACCCATGATCAAATGATGGACAGCGCGATCGAGCGAGGCCTCCTGATCAATCACCTCGTTCTCCATCGGCGCGGTAACGACGGTTTTCACCTTCACATCCGCGGCCTTTTCGCAGAGACGATCCAGTGGCGCTTTCCAGAGTTCGAACTTGTCCAGCATGGTTTTGAGAAACTCAGCGCTCAGACCGAAACCCGAAAGTTTGCGCAGATCGTCGAATTCCCCGTACTTCGGTTCCAGGCTTCGCAGGAAGTTAAGGAACCCGAGCTTCCCGATGACCTTGCCGCTCTTATCCCGAACCAATAAAGCGCGCTTGGGGTATCCTTCGCCTTCGTTCGCTTTGCGGGCCTGTTCCAGCGCGAGCACGGCCTCGAAAAGGGTGGCGTCCTCCGAAATGGTCAGATACTTATCGAGAGGCACCATCAAGTCCTTGACCTTGATCGTTTCCATGTCCGACCTCCACACATCAGAAACCGCTCAGATCACGGTTTGTTGTCCTTGAGTTCTTGTGCCGAGTGCGGTTCCCATTCCGTTCACCATTCCCGCTTCATGACAAGGCGGTCCACTTCGGCCCTTTTGATTCGCTCTTCCTGCGCGCTCTTCAGAGCACGCGCTTTGTTGATCTTTTCTTCAATCAACTCTCTCTGCCCCGAAACGACAATGCAGTCGTACGCCCCAAGTTTCATCCCGCGGATCGCCACGTCCACGGTTTCTTCGCCGGCAAGCATAATCACCTGAGTCAGAGGGCCGACAAGCTTTATTTCTCGCAGAATGTCCAGCACTTGGCCGCCGGGCAGCGCTACGTTCAGGAGCACCACGTCCGTAGCCTGCTCGCGGATGAAAGCAATAGCGTCTTCACCACGGGGAACGCAGGATACAACGAAACCATGCCCGCCCAAATTCCGGGTCAGCTCACTGCTGAATCGCTCGTCCGCGTCTACAATCAGCACCCTGGTGCCCATAAACTCATCCCCGTCAATTTTGGCATCCCTCTCTTCGTCCGAGAATCAAGGAGCAGCACCCAATGCCGCATCGGTCCGGAAGGAGGGCCGACGCGGCAATTCCGTTCCCGACGGGGACGCAGACAGCCACGGCCGGGGGGCTGTCGTCGGAGGGGTGCTTTGTGTCAAGCGAGAGAGGAGAAGGTCACGCTCGCGTGAGAGTGTGACGACTCATAAAGAGAGCAACAAGTGTGCCAACGAGATAGGTGCATTTGTTTCGGTAGGTTATGGTTGGCGCGAGATATTTTTGTCGCGGTTATGACACATAGTGCAACATCAAGATGACACATTTTGGTACGAAATGAAACATCTTTCTCAACGTAATCTGTCCGCGAGGAGGGGCGACCGGCAGGTCGCCCATGTTCAATAACCCCTATTCACATGTCCCGATATCGATGTGCAATGTTGGCCGAATTTCGATGGGTTGGCGCACGGCCGTGCGCCCCTACGGCTTCCCTCCGTTGATGGAGAGCGACATGAGTGCAATCCTGCCGCACTCTTCGAGGGGTAACCCCGATGTTATACGTAGGGGGTTACGAAACAATAAGAGAGCCTTATTCCCACCCAAAAGAAAGAAGTGCCAAGCAGGACCACCGGGACTTCTCACGCCTTCGGCGCTCCAACGTTTAACGTCGGAGCCACCGGGCAGTAAAAAGACACTGGTACAACACACACCCATAGCTCTTCCCCGGCATTCCTACTCCCGGCCCCGCGCGACCAGGATCTCCTCGCTTTTAAGACTACCCGCAGCCGAGCGCTCCAAAGCAACTGAAGCAGGCCCTCCGACCGAGTCGATCACCTGCACCTTTTTCCAGGCAAGATACTGGTAATACTCGTCTTCGATCCCGCAGCAAATGACCTCATCCACCCGCTCGTGAAGAATAAGATTACACAACCCTTCGGCTGAAGCCTCCGGGAGGATGACCACTCGCTTGTCCGAAATCCGGCCGTCATCTTCCGCCACCGCGATGAGCACTTCCTGCGCGGTGTCGAATCGGGGAGCAATGTCGTCGCCCCAGAGGGGGATGAGAATTCTTTTCATAGTGGTTAGCTGCGTCAATTTGTTAGGGCCCGAAGGGCGTCAACTGGGGAGTTCTTGGGGAGGGGTTCCCCGGCGCCTAAGCCCATGCACGCCACCGCCTCTCACCTCATGCCGTACCGCTTCATTTTGCGCCAGAGGGTGCTGCGCCCCCAACCGAGTATTTGCGCTGCCGCGCTCTTTCTACCGCGTGCTTTCATGATGGCCTCAGCGATAAGTCTCTTTTCTGTGTCTTCCCACCAGAGCAGAGCGGGCGCGGCCGCGGGAAAGCGCTGCAAAGGCTCATCGATTGGGGGCGGAACCCGCGGTCCGTTTTGGCGCTTATATTCAAGTACATACGCGGGGAGGTGCTCCGCGCGGATTTCGTTCCCTTCGCACACATTCACCGCGTATTCCACAATGTTGCGCAGTTCCCGGACATTGCCCGGATAAGGATATGATAGGAGTGTCCCGAGCGCCTGAGCGTCAAATTGAAGTGCCCGCTTCTTGAACCGGGCGCTGAGATTGCGGAGGAAGTGATCCAGGAGGAGGCGGACATCTTCACCCCGCTTCGAAAGGGGCGGCAGGTGCAGCCGCACCACGTTGAGCCGAAACAACAAGTCTTCCCTGAAACGTCCCTCATGAACCATCTGTTCCAGGTCCCGGTGCGTTGCGGCAATGAGACGAACGTCCACGTGGAAACCCTTGGTGCTTCCAAGAGGATAGAGCACATGGTCGTCAAGGAACGACAGGAGTTTTACCTGGAGATTGAGAGGAAGGTCGCCGATTTCGGTCAAATAAAGCGTGCCGTTGTGGGCAAGACGAAAGCGGCCCGGCTTGTTTTCCACCGCGCCGGTAAATGCTCCCTTTTGGTGTCCGAAAAGCTCCGATTCCAGGAGCGTCTCGGGAAGAGCGCCGCAGTTGATCTTCACAAAGGGGCCTCGGGCGCGGGAGGAAGCCTGGTGGATTGCCTCCGCGACGAAATCCTTGCCCGTCCCGGTCTCACCGGTGATGAGCACGGATGAGTCGGTCTGTGCAATCGCGGGGATCACCTGGAGCACGCGTTGGATTTCGAGGCTGCGTCCGATAATGCTGTCCAGGGGGGAAGGCTGGGCGGTCTCTTCCGAGTGGTCGGCCAAGGCCCGCAGATCTTCGATGGACTCGATATATCCGACCAGGTTGCCCTTGAGGTCCAGCAGCGGAGCGGCGGTCACTCGTACCGGGACCCGCTCTCTGGCGCGATTGACGATATTGGCCTCAACGCACACGGGTTCCGAATGCTTGCTCACCATGGAAATCGGGCAACTGCGAAGACACAGGCTGCTGCGAAGGACATACCAGCACGGCACGAGGTAAGCTTCCTGCGGAACGAAGCCGGTGAGTGCCTGAAGCGCGCGGTTGAGCATTACGACGCGTCGCTGGGTGTCGAGAACCACGATGCCGATAGGGATCTCGTCCATCAGGTTCAGCAGAGCGATAGGAAGCTTGGAGAGCCCCTTCACATGGGCGGTCTCATACGCGGGCACGTCCCGATTCCTCAATAAAACGACGATATTCGACTCAAGGTCGTGTTTCGCATAATAATCTTCTTTGCCAAAAAACGTAAGCGGTTAGAGTGTAAGCAGGTGGTTTGTGATGGAGGGCCCCGATGTGGCACGTCGGGGTTGCAAAGCAATAAGAGGCCCTTGTCCTTTCTCTCGTGAGAAAAGTCCCTTAATGAGCGCTCAAGACCTCCCACGCCGTCGGCGCTCCGACGTATAACGTCGGAGCCACCCTTAGGGGACACGGTTCGTTTTTCTATTTCGAACAGGTTGTTGCGTTTCGCAGGAACAACTGAATGGCAGCCATAATCAAGATTCGATATTGACGAACTGCCGGGGCCGCGGTAGGGTAAGGTATCTAAATAACATCTTTCGAGCGTTCGTTCACCCCGTCCAGCTATCGAAAGGTCCACCACGCATGGAAGACTGGTGGAGGGAGATCAGCCTTCTAAACAAGGCGTTTGTGGTATCGGCAGTGTGTTTCACTGTGGTGTTCGCTTGGCAGATGATTGCAATGCTGCTGGGCCTGGACACCGATCACCAAGTGGATACAAGTGATACAGGGCCGGATCTCGGCCACGAAGGGTTCGACCATGCGGACCACGCGGGGGGCCACGAGACCGCAAACCAGATGACTTTCACCTTCGTTTCCCTTCGCTCCATCGTCGCTTTCGGCACGCTGTTCAGTTGGGCCGGGACCCTTTATTTGTCCAGCGGGACCGCGGTCCTTCCGGCGATTGTATACAGCGTGCTGTGGGGGCTCGCCGCGATGGTGGGCGTTTCTGCGATTTTCTATTTCTTCCTCCGAATGCAGGAGACCGGAGATTCAACGGTTTGGACCGCAGTGGGTCAAGAAGGCACGGTATATATGGATATTCCTGAGCACGGTACGGGCAAGGTCCGAGTAATGGTCAAAGGAGTCATCAAGTTCGTAAACGCTCGCACCACATACGGACAGCCCCTAAGCGCAGGGACCCCGACTGTTTTCTGCTCTAGAAAACGTCTATCCCAAAGGACAGCCCCTAAGCGCAGGGACCCCGATCCGAGTCGTCGGCATCATCGACGACAACACCATTGAAGTCGCGCCGACCGGCGACGGGAGGATTGACTGACATGTGGAATGCGTTGGTTCTTGCTCTCATTCTGGCGTTCCTTTTCTGCGTTCTCCTTCGGGTCCTGATCGGCAGATACAAGCGGTGCCCGTCCAATCGGATCCTCGTGATCTACGGTAAGACCGGCCGCGGGGCTGCCAAATGCGTGCACGGCGGCGCCGCATTCGTTTGGCCTGTTGTGCAG
>JAIWNO010000184.1 GCA_020216785.1 Desulfomonile sp. | reverse complement strand
GATTTCGCGTGGCTGGACCTCGAACCGTTCGTGGTCCCCATCGAGCTGACCAATGCCTTGTCTCAGGAGAACATCCGCGTATCGGTCCCCACCACCGTCACCGCGGCCATCAGCACTGAGGAAGGCATCATGCAGAATGCCGCGATCCGCCTGCTGGGGCAGACCATCGACGAGGTCAAGCAGCAGGCGCAGGATATCATCCTCGGACAGATGCGTGCGGTTATCGCCACGCTTCGTATCGAAGAGATCAACCGTGACCGCCAGGCATTTATGGCAAAGGTAAACGACGCGGTGTCCGTTGAGCTGGAAAAAATCGGGCTGTCCGTCATCAATGTGAACATCAAGGATATTGAGGACGACAGCGGGTACATCAAGGCCCTTGGCCGGAAGGCAGCCGCGGAAGCGGTCAACCAGGCAATGATCGACGTCGCGGAGCAGGAGAAACTCGGGAAGATAGGTGTCGCGGAACGTGAGCGCGACCAGCGCCGTGCAGTGGCCGCGGCCAATGCAGAAGCCGCGGTGGGCGAGGCAGAAGCAGAGCGGGATCGGAGAAAAGCGGTAGCAGCGGCTGAAGCTCTGGCAGCGGTGGGTGAAGCCGAGGCAGCCCGTGACCGCAGGCAGCAGACTTCCCTCCTCGATGCCCAGGCGGTTGAAACCGAAACTCAGGCCAACGCGCGGAAAGCCGCGTTCCAGGCGAGCCAGAAGGTAGCCGAGGAAGAGGCCCGCAGCAAAGGACAATCCGCCGCAGTTCAGGCGGACGCTGCCATCAGGGTCGCACAGGAAGAGTCCCAGCGCCTTGCCGAAGAGGCGCGGGCACGGCGGGAGCAGGCGCGGCTCAACGCTGAGGTCGTAGTCCCCGCCGAGGCGGAAAAGGCAAAGGCGGTGGTGATAGCGGAGGCGGAGCGACAGAAGAAGGTGCTCCTGGCGAAAGGCGAAGCCGAGGCGGTGCTCGCCCGCATGCAGGCTGAAGCGCAGGGTCTCCAGGCACAGCTGGACGCAAAGGCGGAGGGCTATCAGTCGCTTGTAGCCGCCTGCGCTTCCGACCCGTCGTTAACAGCGGCCCTGCTGTTGATCGAGAAGCTTTCCGACTTGGTGCACGTTCAGGCCGACGCGATCAAGAACCTTCCGCTCGAGAAGATAGTTGTCTGGGATTCCGGCGGCGACGGAGGCGGGGTTTCGGACCTGGGCCGTAGGCTCATGGGCGTGCTGCCGCCTCTCCACGAGCTGTCAAAGGTGGCCGGCCTGGAACTGCCGGAATTCCTCGGTCGCATCCGCGCAAAGGCGGAGAAGGAGGAGACGGCCTAACTGCATGGTATGCATAGGCTTCACGGGAATGCCGGGATTGCAATTGCCAAGTACCCGATTTTACAATTTTGGGCACGTATTTTGGTCAGGAATGGGGGGACAGGCGTCCTGCCCGTCATGGTTTGGCGCTTGATGTTTCAAAAAGACAGGCAGGACGCCTGCCCCTCGAAGAAAAAGAGCGAATACAATGACGTGGCGGTGCGCTATATTCTACAGGATTTTCGCCATGACCGTACGAAGTGCTCGTTTACAGCGCCAGAGTGGAGGGTATACGCTCCCGGTTATTGAAATGACTGGGGGGACCGGCTTCCGCTGGAATGACGACACCGAATGCGTGCCCGTCGCGTCTTGACAAAAGCTTCTTGCATTTGCAGACAAGCGAGGATAAAGAGAGTTTCAGGGCCTTTGATCCTTGACGCGGGGCTTCGGGAACAAAGCCGGCAAGGGGGGAAGAAATCGCATGTACAAGATCGAGAAAACAGACTACGGCATGAAGTTTACCTTCTCGGGCTTTATTGACGAACAGCAAGTTCGGAACTGGGGCCGGGAGGTCTGGGAAATGGCAAAGTCTTTGCCGAAGGGCTTCTGCCTCCTTATGGACATGCGGGGAATGCAGCCCCTGCCTCGAGAGGCCTGGCAAATGATGGAAAAGGCCCAGGAGAAGGCCATAAAGGCTGGGATGAAAAGAGCCGTTCAGATTCTGGACGACCCGATCACGATCATGCAGTTCAAGCGGTTCGCCAGACACACCGGAATCGCCGATCGTGAGCGGCAGATCGACGTTACCACCGTTCCGGATTGGGAAAAGGTGGCTATGGACTGGTTGATATCGGGTATTGATCCGGACGTGGCCGACCCGGCCGAAACCCGGATTATGAGAGCTTTTTCGGATCCGGAAAAGGCATGACAACATTGTTCGTTCGAACAAGTGACATCTGTAGCCATGCCATAATACCTACTTGAAAGGGCATTGGTCCCACCTGCTCCCACATCGATTGGCGGGTCGGCGTCTCTGCCGGTCCTCTTCCGTGTCGTGTCACGCGTTGGAAATGGCGTGAGCCTCAACGTTCAATTGATACCGATGCGCTCTCAAAGAGGTAACTTCAACGACGTTTGGTAGGGGCCGACCCAAGTGTCGGCTCGGCTTTCAGGGCGCACGCGCGGGTGCGCCCCTACCAGGACCGTGTTACTGATTTGATGATGCATTGGAATCAGTTGTATGAGGCGTTCCAGCTTGCTCCTCTATCGTCCGCGAATTCCTCCGGTACTGCAACTTGTTCGACGCAGCGTCCGTATCATTCACCATCCAGCACACTGCGCACCGTATCGAGAAGTTGTCTCATACCATAGGGCTTGTCCACGAAACCTTTCGCTCCCGCCTCGAGCACCTCTTTGGTCGGTCCGCTCGCGGAATAGCCGCCGGCAACCACAACCTTCACCTCAGGATCGAGGCTCAAGAGCTGGTCCAGGCATTGCCGGCCGCCCATTTCGGGCATGATGAGATCGAGAATTACCAGAGCGATCTCTCCTCGATGAGCAATATATCTCTCAACCGCCCCTTTGCCGTTTGACGCGGTGAGCACGGTATATCCGGCCTTCTCGAGAATCCTTATGCCGAGGTCTCGCACGAATTCCTCGTCGTCAGCGAGAAGGATCGTTTCCGTTCCACCTCGGAACGGAGGAAGCGCGGTCTTTTCCAGTGAATCCTTGTCGGAAACAACAGCGGGCCAGTATAGCTTGAAAGACGT
Source organism: Desulfomonile sp. (assembly GCA_020216785.1). Lineage (GTDB taxonomy): Bacteria > Desulfobacterota > Desulfomonilia > Desulfomonilales > Desulfomonilaceae > JAIWNO01. The sequence goes on along the minus strand of JAIWNO010000184.1, from coordinate 6,947 downwards.
TCCCTTCCCCGGCTCACTGTAGCATCTGATGAATCCTTCATGCTGTTGGACAATGCCATATACCATCGCGAGCCCAAGTCCGGTGCCTTCTCCCGGTCCCTTGGTGGTGTAAAAAGGCTCAAAGATGTGTTCCAACGTCTCGGCGTCCATCCCTTTCCCTGTGTCTGAAACTTGAAGTACCACAAAACGTCCCGGCTTGGGCCCGAGATGAGTCCTGCAATATTCCTCGTCGAGCGTCACCTCATCGGTCTCGATAACGAGCTTACCGCCGTCGGGCATGGCATCCCGCGCATTTATGGCGAGATCCATCAGAATTTGCTCAACTTGGGTCGGGTCGGCATGTATTGGAGATAAATCGCGTTTCAGCAGCACCTCGATTTCGACCATTTTGGGCAGCGTTCTTTCGAGCAGCTTCCGAACCTGTTCGATGCGATGATTTAGATTCAGCGGACGCGGGTTCGTTTCGGACTTCCTGCTGAACGCCAGCAATTGCCGGACAAGATCCGATCCGGTTCTGGCCGCTCGGTTTATCCGTGCAAGGTCGTCAATGAAATGAGGGTCCATTCGCCGATCCGTCAGGAGCAGCTCCGAGTACCCGAGGACTACCTGAAGGAGATTGTTGAAATCATGGGCTATGCCGCCGGCCAAGGTCCCGACTGCTTCCATTTTCTGCGCCTGAAGCAGCTGTCGTGATAGTTCCAGGTGTTCGGTGATATCGCGCTTCACCGCAACGAAGTTCACAAGGTTCCCCGCAGAGTCCCGTACCGGTGAAATCGTCGCGTCCTCTTGATACAGGCTTCCATCCTTTCTCTTGTTTATGAATCGGCCTGTCCACACTTCTCCTCGCTTAATGGTATCCCACATATTTTTGTAGAACATCCTGTCATGTTGACCGCTCTTAAGTATCCTCGGATTTTGACCGACAGCCTCTTCTCTCGTGTATCCCGTGATTTTCTCGCAGGCCGGGTTCACGTATTGAATGATACCTTCAGTATCAGTGACCACGATCGCCTCAGCCGCTTGCTCCACGGCTGTTGCAAGACGTCTCTGCACTTCTTCCGATCGCTTTCGTTGCGAAATATCTCTCACCCAAACATGCACACCGGGTCCGCCCTTGACGGTTATCGCCTTGGCACTGATTTCACCGTCGAACGAGGAGCCGTTCTTGCGCTGCAATTTGACTTCATATTGTGAAATCACCTCTTCACCCCGCATTCGCGCAAGCGCCCTCTCACGAGTAATTTTACGGTAATCCGGATGATACACCACCGTGTGGTCCTGGCCTTCAAGCTCGCCGGCGTTATAACCCAGCATTTTGCAAAGACGTGAATTGGCGAATACTATCTCGGTGCCTTTTTGGACAAATATCCCGTCAAAGCTTTCTTCAACCAGGCCGCGGTACCATTCCTCACTTTCCTTGAGGGCCTGCTCCATACGCAAGCGCTCGGTGATTTCGGTCATGAAGACCAGTGCTGCGGGCCTCCCCTCCCACGAAACAAGGACTGATTCTATCTCAACCCATTTTACCTCTCCGTTTTTGGTTACTATCCTGAACGCGTATCGCTGCGGGATCGTTTCTCCCCTTAGTCTCTTGGCATGACGCTCGCGCATGCCTTCTCTGTCATCAGGATGAATAAAGTTGAGAAACGGTCTGGAAAGCAATTCCTCCTCGGAATAGCCGAAAAGCTCCACGATCCTAGGGTTGACAAAGCGGTGCATTCCGTCTTGCGCAATAATGATCCCCTCTTTCGCGTTTTCCACGACCAGCCGGTATTTTTCTTCCGAACCCTGCAGGGCCTTCAAGGCCTGCATACGTTCCGTTTCGTCGCTGAAGACCGCGACGATTTCACCGGAGGGCAATTTGTATACGAAATTCTCTACCCAAATATGGATCTTCTGATCCCGATACTCGGTCATGGTTTGGTGGGAACGCTCCCCTGTCCGCCAAGTAGTGCGAAACAAGTCCAGAAGCCCCATTTCCTTGATGCCGGGGAACACTTCCGTAACGCGCCTGCCGACGACTTGGGACTTCGGTCTCCCTGTTATGACCTCGCCGGCCTTATTCATATCGAGAAAAACGAAATCTTCGCCGTCGGCTTTCGCCGCATATATAGCGACTCCGTTTGTCATGTTTTCGAACAAAGCCCTGAATCGGGCCTCGTTTTCCATAAGCGTCCTTTCCGCGTTTTTGCGCCCAGTGACATCCAGCCAGGTCCCTGTCATTCGCAGCGGTTTGTAGTCAGCGTCGCGCTCGACAACCTTGCCGCGGCTGAGAATCCATTTCCATTCTCCGGATTTGGTCTTGATTCGATATTCATCCTCGTAATAGTCGGCGCGCCCGTGGATGTGGGCATTCGCTTTTTCTATGGCCCGTGTTCTATCTTCCGGGTGGATTAGGGTCATCCAATACCTTACAGTCGGCTCGACCTCGTCTCGGGCGTACCCAAGGATGTCAAGAACCCGCTGGTTCGCGATGACTTGACCGGAGGGGACATGTATGTCCCAGAGTCCCAGGTCCGCGCCCAAAAGAGCCAGCTCCAGCCGCTCTTCGCTTTTTCTCAAGGCTTCTTCCGCACGTTTTCTGTCCGACATGTCGGAAATTGCCGCAATGACGCCCTTGGCAGGATCAGTCGGATCGATTGCTTTCATGCGTACGAGAGCGTAAAAAATGGTCCCGTCCTTCTTGACGAACGTGGCATCCGTCTCGTTCACTTGTCCGGTTTCAAGGCCGGGATATAGAAGCTCCCCTACACGATCGTATTCTTCTTCGGAAGGATAGAGCACCCTGGTGTTCAGACCTACGCAATCATGCAGGTCTTGATAGCCGAACAACTTCACCCAGGCATCATTCACCCAGGTCATCACTCGTTCGTGAGAAATCGCCAGGCCCACGGGAGAGGTAGAAAGAATACTTTTGAGCATATCCTTGCTTTTGAGCAAAGATCGCTCCGCGCGCCTGCGCTCCGTCGTTATCCGAAAGTAGACGGCAACTCCTTCTTCGTGGGGGTGCACGCGGACTTCGTACCAGTTTGTGTACGGCTCGACGTCAAAGTACGTTTCAAAACAAAGAGGGCTCCTTTCCTTTACGGCCCGGGTAAACATCTCCTCAAAGATCGATCCTCGCGCTTCCGGAAAGGCGTCAAACACATTCCGTCCAATCAGTTCCTCGGAAGAGCGATGCAGCAAGGCCTCCGCCGCCTTGTTGAAATAGCTGATGAGCGTGTCCTGGTCCAAAATGAAGAAACCATCGCTTATGCTGTCCAAAATGGCCGCCAACTGCTTATTGGCTCTGGTCAGGGCTTCTTCCCGGGCAACAGCCGATGCGCGGAGGTCGGCTTCCGCTTGCCGCAATCCCATATTCTCGCGACGCAATTCCTCCAGCTCTTGTGTGAGCCGGTCAATGGTCGAACGGCATTCTTGCATGTTCGTCTCCTCGGCGAAGCGGCTTGGAACGCGGGAGCAGTCCCAATTCCCGAGCATTTTCATGAAGAATATACCGCGTAGATGTCCCGGCGGTCAAAGGGTGAGAGGAACGACAGGGACCCTTGAGGGCCGATCGGCTCTCACCTGTCGTCGCGCTTTTTTTTAATGAATGCCGCGGCAATGCCGGGGCGGACTCTAAGCTTTCTTGGCCGGATCCGCGCTGTGGGCCCGCAGCTCGCCGTCTTCCATTTCGAGAATGCGGTCAAACACGTCAAGTGCACGGTGATCGTGCGTGACCACGAGCACGGCCGCGCCCTTCTCGTGGGCGACTTGGCGAAACAGATCCATCACTTGGCGGCCGCGGACGCTGTCCAGCGCAGCAGTCGGCTCATCGGCCAGGATTAGTTGGGGATGGTTTGCAAGAGCCCTGGCGACCGCGACTCGCTGTTGTTGCCCTCCCGAGAGCATGTACGGCATGTTGTGGACCCGGTCCCCTACGCCCAAGTATTCCAGGAGTTCCATCGCGCGGCGCCGTGCGTCACGGCCGGCCGTATCATTAATCTCAAGCGCAAGCTGAACGTTCTCGAGCGCGGTCAGAAACGGAATAAGGTTTGCTTTCTGGAATACGTAGCCGATAAATCTCCGTCGGAATATCCGCGCGTCCACCAGCTCCCTCGGTCCGTCCATGACCTGTCGGCCGCCTATCGCGATGGTCCCTGAGGTGGGTGGATTGATCAGGCCCACTGCAGTCAGCAGCGTGGACTTGCCCGCACCGGACGGCCCCAGGAGCGCCACCACTTCGCCCTTGCCGATGATGAGCGATACGTCCCGCATGGCCACCACTTCCGTGTTCCCGCTCCCGTAGACCTTGGTAAGCCCCCGCGTTTCGAGGGCGATCGCCGCTGATGTCATGACAACACCTCGTTCGGCTGGACCCTCATCGCCTTCCAGATTCCAAGGATGCTTGAGAGAACCGAAATCAGAACGACGATTACGGCAAGCATAATGAGGTCATCCTGAGTGATCACAACCCGACGGGGAAATCGTGGAAAAACCCACTGCCCCATGAGGTAACCAAGCGCGTACCCCAGAATTCCCAGGAGTAAAGCTTGTTCGAGGATCAGACCGAGAATGAGGGAATTACGAGCGCCCATGAGCTTCAGCATGGCGATGTCATGCACTTTGTCCAAAGTCAGTGTGTAAATGATGAGGGCCATAATGATTGCGGAAATAATGACCAGAAGTGCGCGGAACAAACCGAGCTGGCGCCGCGCCTTATCCACATTGCCCTTGAGCAGGAGGTCCCGCTGCTGGTCACTCGTGAACACCGACACGTCGCGCCAAGCGGAGATTGTCCGTACCACCGCGTCCAAATCCGTGCCGGGAGCGAGTTGCACCAGCACCGCACTCGCCATGGATCTCGGGAGCACAGGGATCCCTGCGGAAGGACCTTGCGCGCGCTCGATGAGAAATGGCTGTGTTTTGCCGATGTCCTGCGAGCCGGCGCGGGAGCGACGCGACGCCCGCTCCAGGCGAATCGACTCCGCAGACAGGTCGAATTGTATCGCGAGTGCATCGCGTACCGTGAAAAACGCCATTCCGTCGCCACCCGGCCCCACCATTCCATTGGTAAGACCCACCACCGTGTAAACATCCCGTCCAAGCGGGACCTTTTCACCCAAATCCAGGCCGAGCAGACGATCCGCGATCATCTCGTAATGCGCGGCCCCAAGCGCTCTTCCAGCGATGATCGGGAGCCAGTCTCCCCGGTCTTCGGGCCACGACAGCCCTTGGACCACTATACGGAGCGGCTTGCCTTGGTATTCCCGCTGAATCGTGTGCGACACGAACGCTCGCGCGGTACGGACTCCGGGTACTGCACGCAAGCGATCCTCAAGAGTCAGCGGAACGCGGGAGACTTCCGCGAATGGGCCGCGGGTTGCCTCCTGAACAACCCAGAGGTCCGCGCCGATGCTGTCCACCAGCAGCAGCGCCTCTTCGATCAGCCCCCGATAGATGCCGCCCATTCCCATAACGATCATGAGGAGCAGACCGACTCCCACCGTAGTCAGGGAGAACCGCACCAAATTATGGCGTATGTCTCGCAGCGCCAGATTCATCGGGGCTTCACCCGTTGCCCGTTTGTAAGTTGAGACGCTTCCGGTCCCGCTACGTACACTTCGTCCTTCGAGATGCCGCCGGTGATCTCGACCCGGTCGATGCCTCGCAAGCCAATGGTCACCTTTTTCCAGAGTGCTTTTCCACCCTGGATCGTGTTGACGCCGGGGCTCCCGTTGCGCCATACGATCGAAGAGAGCGGCACATTGAGCGTCTCGGACTTACGGCCTGTCTCGATAAACGTTTCCGCCCGCTGCCCAACGGCCCAGTTGGCCGGGAGTTCACTCACCTGAATATCAACGCGGAATTCACGAGTTTCCCGGTCCACTTCACGAGCAAGACGCGCCACTTTTCCTGTGTAGCTCTTGTCCGGCTGCGACCGGAACACAATTCTCGCGGGCTGGCCCACCCCGAGGCCGGCCATTGCGGATTCGTCCACCCAGGCTGCAATCCACATCTCTTTGAGGGACACGAGCTGAAAAATGGAAGCGCCGGGCACCACCACATCGCCGGTCTCACGATCCCTTCGCACAACCAAGCCTTCAAAAGGGCTGACAATGCGCGTATCGGCGAGCCGAGCTTCCGAGTACCGCAGGCGCTCTTCCGCGGTGGTAACTTGTCGAAGCGCCTCAGCAGTTGCCGCGGCCGCCTTTGCCACTTCCGCTTCGGCCACTTGCAGCCTTTCCCTGGTCTTCTCAAGCGTTTCCTGGGAGATCGTCTTTGCGGCAACCAACGAAGTGTACCGCTCGTGGTCTCGTTGGGCTTGTTCCATCACCGCCTTTGAACGAATCTCATCGGCTTTGGCCCGTTCAACCGTTGCACGAGCCGCGTGAAGCGTTGCTTCCGCGATGCTCACCTCCTGGCGGAGTTCCGCATCGTCCAGCCGGGCAAGCAGTTGGTCTTCCTTGACCTTGTCGTTCTGATCTGCGAGCAGTTCCACGATTCGTCCGGAGATCTTCGCGCTTATCGTGGTCTGGTACCGGGCTTCCAGCGTGCCTGTACCCATGACCTCTGCGACTACCTCGCCGATCGCGGCCCGTTGGATGGGCACAGCGATTGGCATAAACTTGACCAGGTAGAAAATCGCCCCCCCCACAATGACGATGATCGCCCATGGGAGGACTTTGCGGAAGATGAACTGCACTCTGGGATTCACGTACATGCCTGCCTTTCCTCGATTGAACTTGCACACTCGTACCGTAGGCGGCAAATCTACATGACGAAGGTGGAGAATAGCAAGATCCGGTCCACAGGTGCGTGGAAACCTTCAGTCACGCGGGACAGTGCCGTCGCCTACTCCAGGTATGCTGCGTGCGCCCCGAATGTCCCGTTGATTTCAGTGATGAAGGATTCCGAAGCGTCGCATGTCACGGAGCGGAGCTTGATGACGGTTTCGGTGCGGTTGG
>JAIWNO010000183.1 GCA_020216785.1 Desulfomonile sp. | reverse complement strand
TGTTCTACCACAATCCGTCCTCTGAGCCCCGCCAGGCGAATCCATCCTTTCCCCGGCTGACACTCCAGCTGGCGTCTGCATCTTCGGAAATAAAACTCGGTCCGGAAGAAAAGAACGTGGCCTCAGCCACGGAAAGAAAGTGGGAGCCACAGGTCGAGGAGGAGCGATCGCTCCAGTACCGTGCCCACATCGCGGCCGCGCTTTTCGCATTGGCCCTGTTATTGTTAATCGGAATGGTCCTCCGATGGAGGCGAGGGAAGAGACACCACAAATATCGGTCGCCAAGGATCTATAATGTTAAATAAGCTCGGATCAGGGAGACTGCACAACCTCGGTGAGATTGAAGGTCATTTTTGTACTGCCCACCACGATTTCATCTCCGTCGTGGAGCTGAACTTGTGTGGCCACCGGGTCCCCATTTACTTCAGGTTTCTTCATCCCTTCCGCGTATGAGAGGAAGTATCCGTTCGGTCTCTTATTGATGAGCGCGGCTGTCTTGCCGACAAGAAGGCCCGAGCACTTCACGTCTGCTTCATCCGACTTGCCGAGCGTTGTGAGGCGCTTGGTCAGTTCGATAATCTGAGGTATTCCGCCTGAGATGATGGTCAGGGATCCGTGAAGCTCACGTCGAACCGGCCTTTCCGGGAGCGGCTCCGCGGCAACATCCTGTTCGCGGGGTTGTCTGGCGACAAGTTCTTGCTGCCTCTCAGTCTCCAGCACGGCAATATCCCTGAAATCGGGTACTGATGGTTTTTCACGTTCCTTCCGGTTTCGTTGCGGCCTTTCATTCTCCGGACGAAGATCTTGGAAGACGAGTGAATGCTTGCCAATGATGATCGTGTCTCCATCAAAGATGCGGTCCCTGCTCGTCTTCACTTCGTTGAGGAACGTGCCGTTAAGAGAATCCAGGTCCACCAGCACGTAGTAGTTTGGCTCTTCCATTTCGATAACCGCGTGGTGACCCGAGACCGCCATGTTATCCACGACGACGTCGTTGTCATCCCGTCTGCCGATAGTAACGGGGATGTTGTGGAACGTAAACTCGTCCACCACCGCGTCCTGAAATTTCAGGATCAGTTTAAACATGCACATCCTCCACGCAGTGCGGCCGGGTTCCGTACGGCTAGATTAGTCCTGCGGTTCTCCCATGGCCTTGGAAATGAATGACGTGATAGCGGAGTCCCTGCTCTCTCCGCTTTCCTCGGAAACAACCATGAGCGCCAGCGTAATGTTGTCGGGCCCCCCTCTGGCATTGACTTCGTCGATAAGTTGAGCCAACGTTTCAGGGCCTGGGTTGCCCCGGCGTAGCCACACCAGAATCTCTTGGTCATCCATTACCGCGTTGAGCCCGTCTGTGCAAAGAAGAAAAATGTCCCCCGGGAAAATCGGCAATTCGTCCAGATGCATCCGGATACGCTCATCCACACCGATAACCGACGACAGCACGTGACGGAGCTGAGATTCCCGCGCCTCCTCCGCCGAGAGTATTCCCCGTTCGACTTGGTCTTGAGCCAGGGTATGGTCTCTGGAAATCTGTTCGATGCAGCCGTCCCTGACAAGGTAGACCCTGCTGTCACCGACATTCACCACCGAGACGGTATATCCGTGGACTGCAGCACCTGCGACCGTACTCCCCATACCCAGGTGGTCATCCCTTCGACGAGATTCCGCGAGCACCATCTTGTTCGCGTTCACCACCGCTTGTCGTAAGAGATTTGTCTGATAGGTAAAGGTCGGATCGTAATTTTCGATCTCCGGTGCGCCTGATTCCTGATTGCGGGAATGGTCTCTGTAAAAACGCGATATGGTCTCCATCGCAATCTGGGACGCGACCTCACCTGCTTTGTGCCCACCCATTCCATCGAGCACAAGAACCAGTTCTCCATCGGGATCGACGTAATAGGAATCCTCGTTTATTGACCGCTGCCTACCGACGTCCGTCGCGGACCAGGTTCGAACAATCACACGTCCTCCCAGGGCCGAAAAACTGTTCCCCCTGACTTGTCAGTGACTTTATGAATGCACAGACGAGTCACCCACACATTTGCCTACCGGTGCCCGCCTGTTCTATACGCCCGTTCAAAAACTAATAGATCTTAGTAGGAAAAGCAAGCCCTATCATCACGTCCAATGCCGATCAGAGGCATTCGGCGCTCCATCGCAGTTGATTTCCTAACGGAACGGTTATAAGGTGTGCCGCCAAACCTAAGACGGAGGGACCCGTCATGCCGTCGGGATTCACGAGACGGAACCCGTTCTTTTTAACTAGCGGCCTTTTCTTTGCCGCGCTTTTCAGCATTGCGGCAACCGGCTGTCAGGACGTCGAAACGATCAAGCGGGAAGTTATTCAGAAGTTTGGGCATTCCTTCCTGACGAAGAAACAACCTTTCATCCCACGCGACGGCATAACCATAAGACCATGCTCCCTCTACCAGACAGCGAACCCGAATTCGGAAGTGGTGGCCAAACTTCCGGCCGAGACGACGGTACACCTGACTGATAAAGTGGGAGAATGGTACCGGGTGCGTACACGAGAAGGCCGCGAAGGGTATCTCGATCAGAAAATGGTCGGTGGTGAAGACATAATTCGACGAACCAATGAACTGCGGCGTTCCATCGAAGGAGTTCCCGTCCAAGCTGAAGGGGTGATCAAGAGCAAGGCCAACTTCCGTCTTGATCCCGGCCGGAACCAACCGGTCCTCGAGGTGCTCCCGCCTGGCAAGAAGTTTGAAATGTATGAGAGAGTCGTTACACTGCAACGTTCGGGCCCGGCCTCGGATAGACTAACGACTCGAGGACCCGGCGACGATCAGGCCGCGGCGGAAGAAGAGCCGCCCCAGTCAGGCGAATCGGCCGACGACACGACCAAGAAGGACGTTTGGTACAAAGTCAAGGTCGAAGACGGCCGGGTTGGCTATGTATATACACACAACCTGCGTTTCACGCCACCTGAAGACATTGCTCGGCAGGTTCCGTTCATGCGTCTGGTAGCCTGGAGGCCCGTAGGCACTACCGACGACCCCGACTACGGTGCCAAGAACAATTATGTTGCGGCCTATGCTCCCATCGGAAAGGACCCGGGCTGCGATTACACGCGGCTGTATTTCATGAGCTGGTCCAAACTTCACAAGCGGCTTAATCCCAGCTGGCAATCAAAAATCTCCGGGGTGCTGCCCATCACTGATTTCCACTATGAGGGGAAACCCGGCTTCAGCGTGCGGTCTCTTCATCCCACTTCGCGGAACAAGCTCGTACTGACCAATTTTTACATCAGCAAAGGCAGAATTTCCAAAGCAGGCGAGGAAGAAATACGCTCGGAAACAGACCTACACTGAGTGCTCGTTGCCGTAACTGCGGAATTGGGCACATGCTCAAGGCGTTCCGTTGATGTCGTTGAGTGAGCGGACCGGCGCGTATTCGTTAATCGGGACAAACCCGAATGCCGCGGCAAGAATATTCTGCGGAAAGGAGCGCAGAAGGCGATTGTACAGCCGTGCGCTATTGTTATAGGCTTTTCTCATGAGGTTCACTTTGAGAGTGCTCCGCACGATCTTCTCCCAGTGTGCCGAAAACGGCGGGTAACGGTTTATCTCCGGCCGAGCCCTCACGAGTTTCTCTACCTGTGTCAGCGCCTCTTCAATCCCATCGACAGCGGTCACAATCTTATCCGGATCCGTCGAGCGCGTGGAGACTGCCCGAGCTTCGAGCAACTGCGCAGCGAGCTTGCCATGACCTGTCTCGAACCCCCGCACCGCTTCAATCAAACCGGGCAAGAGTTTGTTTCGCTCTCCTACTTCGTGTAAAAACGCTTCCCATTCTGATACCACCTCCCGGCGACACTCGCTTAGCACCGGTCTGAGGCTGAGAAATGAGATCAACGTGATAATGACGAAAGCGAGAATGAAGCACACACACAGCTCTATGACACGCGGCACGGTCATTGGTCTTCCAGAGATGTATGGAGTTTGTTACATTTAGATATATTGCCTTGTCGCCGGGATGCCTGTCCGAGTTACAGGCATTGAAATCATTTTTTTCAAGATAATAGCTCCAAAAAATGATAAAATACTTTAGCTTCTATAGTAGTACCGTCTGGGCTTGTCAAATTTCTTTTTCGGAATCAGGCCGCCTGGACACGGTGATTTGACTTTCTCAGGGCAGGCCTTAAGATAAACAACAAACCTTGCGCTGAAAGGATTATTCCCGATGGCTTCATCCCACAATCGCCGAGAATTCATCAAGACAAGTTTGGCGGCGGCTGCAATGGTTGCCGGCGGTTCCACCGCGCTCTTGGGCCCGAGAGCGGCCGAAGCCGGGACCGCGCCGGACCTTGTGATCTGCCGTGGGAAGGCTCCCGCCGCCATGACACGCGCCGCAGTGGACGCACTTGGCGGAATGAAGCAATTCGTCAAGCCAGGAAACAAGGTGGTCATCAAGCCCAACATGAGTTTCGCCAGAGATCCGGGATCCGGTTCCAACACCCGGCCGGAGGTGGTGGCGGAACTCGCTCGCATGTGCGTCGAAGCAGGCGCCTCGCGAGTGTCGGTGTTGGACAACGTCCTGCAGAATCCTCACGACTGCCTTTCCATGTCGCGCATTCCCGAACTTTGCAAATCAGTACCGAACACAACGGTAAGTAACCTCCAAGCGAAACGATTCTACCGAGAAGTCAAGGTCGACCACGGCAAACAAGTCAAGACGATGGCTGTGCTTACGGATGTGTTGGAGGCCGACGTCCTTATAGCCGCGCCGGTCGGCAAGTGCCACTCCAGCTCCGGGGTGAGCCTCTCCATGAAAGGTATGATGGGTTTGATCCACGACCGCATGGTTTTCCACAGTCGGCACAACCTCCATGAGGCGATCGTGGACATGGTGACGGTTCTCAAGCCGCACTTGGTAGTCATCGACGGGACTCGTATCCTGACGACCGGCGGCCCTGCCGGCCCCGGAAAGGTCCTTCCGCTTGACCTGGTTATTGCCTCCACAGATATGGTGGCAGCGGACGCGCAAATGGTTGCTCTCGGCACATGGTACGATAAAAAATTCACACCCGACCAGGTACGCCACATTCGGATCGCTGCGGAACGAGGCCTTGGCCGCATAGACCTGGATCGTCTCAAAGTCAGCAATATTACCGCGTGATGCGCTTCCAGCGAGTGACCCAAAGTATCACCCTCACTCTCTTCACGGGATTGTTGCTCCTTGCCGCCTATCCCTTCCCCGAAGGGTTGCCGGTGGATCTGTTCCTGCGTCTCGACCCGCTCCTCGCCGCGGGGACGGCACTCGTGATCAAGGACGTCGCCCTCTCGCTTGCACCTGGTCTGCTGGTGCTTGCGTCGAGTTTTATTCTCGGACGTTATTTCTGCGCGCACGTCTGTCCTATGGGCACAACTCTTGATCTATTGGAACGCCCGCTCGTCGGGAGGCGGAGGCGCTCGGCCGAAGACTCGGCGTACGAAGCCGATGGAGCGCGACGTTCGTGGAAATATCTCATTCTCGGATCAATCGTCGCCGCGGCCTTGGTGGGGATATCTCTCGTGCACCTGGGGTCACCCCTGTCGTTGGTGACTCGTTTCTATGGGCTTTGCCTTTATCCAGTCGCCTTGCTGCTCGGCGAGTCATCCCTCACTGTGGCTTCGCCATTGTTCACGGCCTTCGGGTTTCACGATCTCGCGTTGGTCCAGATTCAAGAGAAGGTCTTTGCCACCAACGCGTTTGTGGCTGTAGCCTTCGTGGGCATCATCCTGCTGGGACACCTGCGCTCCCGCTTCTGGTGCCGAAATCTCTGTCCCGCGGGGGCGCTTATGGGGCTGTGCTCCCGAAATTCACTTGTCAAAAGGCGAGTTAACGCTTCCTGCACCCGATGCCGTCGATGCGTGAGATCGTGCCCAACCGGGGCTATCGGTGAAGACCCGTTGACCACAGCCCATGCCGAGTGCATTGTATGTTTACGATGTATGGAGATTTGTCCCGAAAAAGCTGTGAGTTTTGGAATCGCGCCGGCGGCCCCGCGTGTGCTCGCACCGTCGGACCTGCCTACGCACCGTCGGGTCTTTTTGGCCGCCGGCGTCGGACTCGTGGTGTCGGGTTTGTTCCGCACATCGATTCACCGACCAAAGCCCCTTGATAAGGAACGTGCTCTGGTCGAAGCCGACCTCATCCGGCCGCCGGGAGCGCTTCCGGAGGCCGAATTTCTTGCCCGTTGCGTGAGATGCGGCGAGTGCATGAAGGCATGCCCAACGAATACACTCCAGCCCGTGTGGCTTAAGGCCGGACTCGAGGGCATCTTCACTCCGGTGATGGTCCCCCGACTTGCCGCGTGTGCGCTTGGTTGCACAGTATGCGGCACGGTTTGCCCCACAGGGGCGATACGAGCGCTTCCTTTGGAAGAAAAGCAACACGCCAAGGTGGGCACTGCCTGGATCTTTCGGCAAAAGTGTCTGGTGTGGGAGCAGGACAAGAAATGCCTCGTGTGTGATGAGGCCTGTCCCTATAATGCCGTCTCATTCCAGCCGGTACCCGAACTGCGCAACGCAGCGCCGTTTGTTGTGGAAAACCGTTGTACCGGTTGCGGATGGTGCGAAACAAGATGCCCGGTGGAAGGGGCGTCAGCAATACAGGTGAGCATAATCGGAGAAATGCGCCTTGTTTCGGGATCATACAGGGAAAAAGCCGCGGAATACGGATATGTATTTAAGACCAAAGACAATTCGGCCGACGGACTCGCGCCGGATACGTTCGACGCGCCCGAAAGTTTTGTTCCTGATGGAAATCATTCTCGCGAGCCGTAGACCGCTCCCCTCGCCGGGGCTCAACGTCAAATAACTCTTACAACATTCGAGGATTATGATATAATTCAGCTCATCAGACATCCTGGTCGGCCTGATAGGGGGGCAAACGATGATATCTCGACACCTGACGATGCTACAGTTGGGCGGCGCAAGGGATGAAAGCTCCTAGGTCCACAAAAGAAAAAGTTGCCCGGATGTGGCAGGAGGCAGAGCTTTACGAAGCTCAGGGGCTGTACTCTCATGCTTTGGAACTGTGTCATCGGATCGTGAGCATCGACCCGCGCCACAAACAGGCACGCGAGAGGCTTAGCCGGCTCCCATTTCCACCGCCGGCCAAGCAAGACCGGGCTGGAGATCGATCCGATCAGAAAGACGACAGCACGACGCAGCGACTGTCCCTCGATCTTGGCGTGGCGTACATGGGTATGGGGCTTTATCCGGAAGCCCTCGATGAGCTACGCAAAGGCCTCAAGAATGCGCCTGCCTATCGCACACAATTCCTCCAGCACATCGCGACGTGTTTGATCCGGCTCAAGGAACCCCAAGAGAGCCGCGAGGTGTTGAAGGAGTTGCTTCGTGAAGATTCGCTCAAACCCTCTGCCAAAGGAGTGCTCATCAGCGAAATGGTCGGGGCGTTCGTGGAAGAAGGATTCCGCGATGAGGCCCGCCTCCTCTTGCTTGACGTTCCCGAGGAGGTGAGACCGTCCATGAAGGAATACGAGGACCTCGCAAAGGAGCTGCTTTCGGAAAAGGCGGGAGACGAAGATGTGGAAGTCCTGGTTGAAGATCCGGACACCGGCGAAGTTTACACCCTCCGAATGGATACCGCTAAAGACGCGACGCAACCGGAATCGGTCACCGAAGAGGCAATTAGCACCCCAATAACGCCTGCCTACGCTTCGCCGGCCAGTCGATCAATAGAAATCGAGCCGGTTACGAGGCTGGAGAAACCCAACGCGCTCGAACACAGGGATACCGAGGAGTTCATTCAACGCGAATTGTCCGACTCCATGCGATTCGCCTGCACTTGTGGAATGGTTCACTTCGCCACCAAGCAATCGACCGGTACAAAGCGCAAATGCGACAACTGCGGCAAGGAGCTGATCGTTCCGGCTGTCGACGACAAACGGGACAGTCTTACCGATAACGTGATCGGCAAAGTCGTGGGCGGTTGCCGCATCTTGTACCGCATCGGCGGCGGCGGAATGGGCGGCGTGTACAAGGGACATCACATCGGTCTGGACCTGCCGGTCGCGGTAAAAATCCTGCACTCTCACTTGGCTGAGCGAGATCCTGTCTTCATCAAACGTTTTCTCAGAGAAGCGCGGGCTGCCGCAAAACTTGAGCACCCGAACGTGGTGGGGGTGTTGAACGTCGGCTTTGAGGACGGCCTTCACTTCTTGGTGATGTCTTACATCGGCGGAGGCAGCGCTGCATCGCGTCTGGCCGCTCGCGGTCGCTTGCCGGTGAATGAAGTAATCGACATCGCTATTCAAATGGCGCGCGCACTGGTGGCAGCCGAGGAGCACAACATTCTCCATCGGGACATCAAACCCGCCAACATCCTGTTCACCGAAAAAGGCGAGGCCAAATTGACCGACTTGGGCCTCGCAAAGAACTTTCAGGATCCGTTGGACGAGGGACTCACGCAAACCGGGATCGCATGTGGGACACCTCTTTACTTCTCACCCGAGCAGGCGAAGGGCTCGCCGCACCTCGATATCCGTTCCGATATCTATTCCTTGGGCATCACCTTATATCATCTCCTCGAGGGATGGCCTCCTTTTACGGCCGAGTCCGCATATGTGATCTTTCAGAAGCATGTGCACGAGGAATTGCCGCCATTCAAAAAAGCCAAGCGCTCGGTTCCGGATTCCGTATTCAAATTTTTGCGGAAGATGACCGCGAAGAAGCCCGAAGATCGCTTTAAAAGCGCGCAAGACCTGCTCGACGCTTTGCTGGTGCTCAAAGATGATCTTGAGCAGGCCGGCAAGGTGGCTTCGCACAAGAAGGGGTTGCTCGAGCGCCTGGGAATCACCAAGAATATTTAGTATTTATAAACTATATCAATAAGTTATATTATTTAAGGAATTTCATTTCTTGACTTATCAGTTTAACTATACTAAACTAAACAAAGATATTTCTTCGCCATGATCCATTCTGTTGGAGGTTTTGATATGCCCCGATTGCGGCCCCGTCTCATTGCATGCCTCGCCGCGGCTCTGTTCATGGGATGGATTCCCTATCCCAGTTGGGTTACTTACCCCGGTTGGGTGAATCAGTACAACAACACCTGGCCGGAGCAATACGCGTTTCCCGCGAGCACAGTATCGCCCTGTGAGCCTCGCTGGGATTTTTGGTTCTGGTAGAACCGTTGGAGCACGCGTGGAAGATCCGCTGGACGTCCCATCGCAACTTCCGCCCCGCTTCCATTAACGCCAAAGAGACCGGCCGCATCGGTCTCTCATTCGCCGATGCGCTCGGCCCTTTTTGTATCCGGTAACCACCCTAAGCCCAAAACTCTCCGTCGACAACAAAAAAATCCCCTGGTCTTGAAACCTTTCCACCGCGTGAGCATCAAAAATAAGAGTCTTTGAAAGGCCGCCCACACGGAATTGTACTCCTGGAAGTGGTCGCTGCGGCATCCGTGTCAACCATTGTAACTGTTGAGAATTGCCGCAGGATTATTACGCGAATAAGGGTAGATCATGCTCCCCACTCTGTTATCCCTCTGCATAGCGAGTCTCTTGCTCGCTATGCCGTTCGCATTTCTGGAACCTCATTTCTTTCTTACAACGGCCGCATTCGTGCTGGCTGCCGGTTCTGCGTGCACGATTGCCCTACTCGGCGAGATGTGGCTCCGGCGTGTAGTAAGCCGCCGCTGACCGGGACACCCCGCGTGTTTCTCCGAATCGGGGCGCACACGCAGGCGGCTGTCTCAAAATCCGTACAAAAATTGTTATCATAGAACGAATACTCCCACCCTAACGCTCTCCCACTGGGAGCATAGGCGCTAACCTAGGTCGGAGCCGGAGGAGTCTCACAGAGGCAAGGAACCTGTAAGATGCGCTTTCTGGGCGGTCCTGGGAGTTTTTGTTCGATGACCTTCCCGTACCCCAGGTACGTCCCGAGCATGTGCACCCCCTTGATCAGGGCCTGTTTCACCGCATCGAGAATGAAGCCGGTTTCCCGCCGGATAGATCGCTGCC
>JAIWNO010000309.1 GCA_020216785.1 Desulfomonile sp. | reverse complement strand
ATACCCATCTCCAAGGCGAAGCCACGGAGTGTTCACCGAAGCCGATGACTTTCATGATTCGTTGTGCCCAAAAACCGGGGCATGGGAGTTGGCATCAATGGCTGCACCTGTATGGTCTTTTGCCGCCAAATTGTGCCGAGGTGTCAAGACGGCAGACGATTCCCCGCTCTGGACAAATCCGGCCGAAACACTCTCGACACATGTGAGAGCAGGTTCGATTTCGATCGGCACCTCCCTTGGCCGTTGGTGGGAACTTGCAGAAATTGAATGCTATCCTAACGGCTTGCTCATGGTACATTCTGCACAATTATTAAGGTGCTTAGACCCATACTATTGCATACGAGGGAGGTCTCGCAGCGATGAAGCCCAAAGTGCTGTTCCTCTGCACACACAACTCCGCCCGGAGCCAGATGGCCGAGGCCTTTGTAAAAAAATACGCTGGGGACCGGATAGAGGCGAAGAGCGCGGGTCTCGAACCCGGCCGGCTGAACGTCTTTGCCAAGCGGGTCATGGAGGAAGCGGGCTGTGATATGAGCGGCCATTATGCAAAGGATGTCAAGGAGTTCCTGAGCACGGAACACTTCGGGTACGTGATTACGGTATGTGCGCAGGCTGAGGAGCGCTGCCCGATCTTTCCCGGCGCCGCCATCAGGCTGCACTGGCCTTTGGAAGACCCGGCGGCCTTCGAGGGTACGGAAGAGGCCAGGCTCGCGAAGTTCAGAGAAATCCGGGACCTGATTGACGCTCGTGTTAAGGAATGGCTGGATGAGATCGGGTTGAGCGCATAGCGCGCATGAGGACTTTTCGTGCGGCCCCGCGGCGGTCTTGGGTAAGGGCGGGTCTAAGACCCGCCCCCATGAGTTTGTGTTATCTTATGCCGATTTTTCCCCAGTTTGGAAGGAACCTTACCTCCCAAGGAATTCATTTGTCGCCTCAGCGACGTTTCCCGGGCTCCAAAAGCTCTAACGGCCCGCCGCCGGGTCCGCCGGGTTTCGGTTGAATCTGCTGGAATTTTTCTTGAGGTCCCTGCTGCTGAATCTTTTGCTGAGGCAGCTGTTGCTGGATCTTGGGCATCACCTCTTGCTGTTTTTGAATCTTCGGCTGGACCTGAATTCCCGGAGCCTCTCGTTGGAGCTGTCTCTTCATCTCCTGAGGCACCTGAATCTGCGTAGACACTTGGGTCTTAGTCGGAAAGGTGACCTTGGGTTGGATCGTCGGCGCCACGCCCGTGGGTGTGATGATTTTTGTCGGGAGTGTCTTCACAGGCTTGGTCGGGACGGTCATCGCAGTGGGCAACGTTACGCCGGTCTTGGTGGGTGTGATCATCGACGTCGGCAACGTTATCCCGGTCTTTGTAGGCACAATCAGCGAGGTAGGCAGGGTTACTCCGGTCTTGGTTGGAACTATCGGCGACGTCGGCAGGGTCACTCCAGTCTTAGTCGGCACAATCAGGGATGTCGGCAAGGTTACGCCCGTCTTCGTGGGTACCGTGAGCATTGTTGGGAAGGTTACCCCGGTGGGGAACGTCACCGACGTCGGCAGCGTCTTTGTCGGGACAGTCAACAGCGTCCCCGTCGGCAAGAGGGTCGAAGTGGGAACCAGGGTCTTGGTCGGAAGAGTGACCGTGCCCGTCGGGAATGTGACCGTCGCAGTGGGTAAAGTCACCGTGCCTGTCGGAAAGGTTACGGTAGAGGTAGGCAAAGTTACTGTGCCGGTGGGCAAAGTCACCGTCACGGTCGGCACGGTAGTAGCTGTTGGTGTCGTAGGAGTTGTAGGCGTAGTAGTCGTTGTAGGCGTGGTGGGGGTCGTCGTGGTTGTCGGCGTCGTCGGTGTAGTCGGTGTAGTCGTCGTGGTTGTCGTAGTCGGTATCGTGGTCGTGGTGGTGGTAGTCGGGTACGTCGGGTATGTGGGGTACGTCGGGTACGTCGGATA
This sequence comes from Desulfomonile sp., assembly GCA_020216785.1. Lineage (GTDB taxonomy): Bacteria > Desulfobacterota > Desulfomonilia > Desulfomonilales > Desulfomonilaceae > JAIWNO01. The sequence continues at coordinate 8,977 of JAIWNO010000309.1, read as the reverse complement.
GATCGGGATGGGAATGGGCACAGGGAACGGTATGTAGCCCGGGCCGTACCGAGGCACAAAGATGACGTCCGTCTCCACACTTTCATAGTACATTGGCGGCACAGGTGATCTCAATTGAGGGACCACCTCACACGAGGGAACATCTCTTGGGAGCGTCCCGGGGATGGTCGTGAAATCGATGAGCGCACGCATGAGTTCGGGAGAAACCTTCATGATGTTGGATGGCGCCTTGTCTTGCTCCACTATCACGGCCTGACACGAGCGCAGAAGGCGCTTGTCCTCCTGCAGGTCTTCTCGGATGCTGAATACGAGGACCTCTCCTCTAATCACGGTAATGGAAGTTCTTGCCTCGGTGGTCGCTTCAATAACGAAGTCGGCCGGCTCCGGCGTGGGCATGATCATGGCATACGCGGAGGGAGAGATCACCATGAACGAAGCGGGTGGAGTTAGCTGCGGCAGTCTTCTCCTAAATCGGATAATCCCCTGCAGCATCCGGCCCGCGAACTGTGATGAGGGACCTTGTGTCTGGAACCCCACAAACTGAAACACCGATCCGCGGCCGAGCGATATGTCGCTCGGATACCGATCCGGGCCGCTCCACCATATCTTGCTGTCGGTGCCGGCATCAGTGATGACGGCGTCTTGGAGATAGGTGGGATCGCCTGCTCTGGCCGGGACAGGTTCTGCCTGCCCGGCGCGGAGGAGAAAACCTTGGCCCTGCACGCGGCGGATTTTGCCGACAGGCTCGGCGGCTAATGCTGTGGAGACCGCGAGAAAACACGCGACAAGAAATCCAACGCAAACGGAAAGCATCAGTCGATTCAATAGTATCATCATTGCTCTCCCTCCCCGAGATGATAAGCTTACCAAGTTTCAGACGCCGTGACATCCTTGAGCACTTGTGGGGCCTGGCCTCAATCCGCTCAAGATCTCTCCGGACGCCGTCGAACCGTCTTTTCGCATTCATTACCAACGCGGGTTGCTCATAACCCCTCCCAGGTCCGCGGAATACCGGGCGACATCAATGCGGGCCCGCATCCAAAGCACTATTCATCAATGCTCACTATCGTACGATCGCCGGACGAATCTGTCAAGCCGATTAACGACCCGCCGGAATTCCTTCAGTTCCCTGCGGGGTCGCTATGACAAGCTCAGCCGGGAGTATCGGCCTCACGGGGCTGAACGGTTGCCCTGCCGATCCGGCGCCCGCACAGGAGAAAACTCATTGCCGTTCAAGCATTCTCTCCCGCAGGGCGCGAAGATGCTCCGAGGCCGCCACGTGATCCGGTTGCATGTCCAAGACCTTCTGGAGGTACTTCACGGCCTCGGTATTGTCGCTCATTTTGGCGTACGCCACCCCGAGCGCATAGAACAGTTGAGTATTTTCCTTGTTGAGAGAAAGCGCTTTACCCAGGGTCACGATAGCCTCTGCCACTCGATTGAGCTGCAGCAGGGCAACGGCCATGTCCGCGTGGGCCTCCACCATGTCGGGAGCGTATAAAATGGCAAGATAATATTCTCCTACAGCTTCTTCCACATTGCCGGCGGCATGAAGGGTTCGTGCCAACCCGTAATGGGCCTCGGCGAAATCCGGTTTGAGCCCGAGCGCAGCCCGATAGTATGCCGCGGCCGCGGCAGGCGCTCCCGTGGATTCCAGCGCAAACCCCAAGTAAAGACAAGTCCTTTGGTCTGACGGGTCAAGCAACTCGGCAGTCTTCAGGTGTCGGATGCTTTCCTCGAAATTCCCCAACCGGCACAACGTGAGCCCAAGGTGGCGGTGGCCGTCGGCAAATCCGGGGTCCAGCTCTGCGACCGTCCTGAAATGCGCAAGGGCTTGTGAGAGACTGCCGGTCCGCTCCAAAACGAGTCCGAGAAGGTAGTGAGAAGCAGGCTGGGCAGGGTCAAGGGCGATAGCCCGGTTCAACACCGTTGCAGCTTCGGCCAATCGGCCGCCCGAGAAGAGCGCTCTTCCGAAAAACATCAGAATGATCGGGGAGTTCGGGTCGGTGGACACTGCTTCTTTGTATTGTTCGAGCGCAGCGGGCAGGTCGCCGGTGGTTTCCAGCGCGAGCGCAAGATCGGCCTTTGCCGGCGCAAGTCCAGGCTGCAGCGAAACAGCTTTCCTGTAATGCTCGCAAGCTTCGGTCAGCTCGCCGACTTCCGCGAGCGCCCGGCCGAGCTTATGATGGAGGTCTGCCGAATCCGGCTCGCAAGCGAGCGCGTTGCGGTACTCGGCTATTGCCTCCCGGAGATAACCGGTTTCCTGGAGCGCTATCGCGAGGTTGTGGTGCCCCATGACGGCCTTTGGCGCTACGGCGATGGCTTTGGCATACTCCTGCATCGCCTCGAAAACCTTCCCGGATTTCTTGAGAGCATTCCCAAGACAGTTGTAGGCCACTGCCGATCCGGGATCAGTCTCGACGGCTCGTCGGTAGTGACCGATTGCTTCTTCGAGATTTCCGGCGTCTTCAGTCAATACGCCGAGGGTAATGTGTACATCGCAATGGCGTGAATCCAGCTCCACAGACTTGCGGTACGCCGTCACGGCATCGGCCTGCCGTCCAATTTGTTGGAGGGCTACGCCGAGGGAGATGAGTGCTCCGCCGGCTCTTCCTCCCGTGTCCCCATAGGTTGAGACGAATTGGCCGATAGCAGTTTCCGCATCTGTGTGTCCGGTGCGAGTGGAGTGCTCCCGAACGTTTCCTGCCGCAATGCGATGAAACAGGTCCACCGTCTGTTGATACAGCCCCTCCGCGGCAAGAACCGACATGCAGTTGGCTGTGATATCGAGAAACGGGATTTTTTGCACATCTTCCGAATACGGTGGAAGCTTATCGGCCAGATCGGTCCAGAATGAGATATGGGTCCACCGGGAGGCGCGCTCCGCCGTCACCCAGCCAAGTCCGCACAGCACCGCCATGACCGCAGCCGCGGCAGCGAACCCCGCAGCCGGGACCTTGCTGCTCTTGGCCGAGACCCACTCGGCGGCCGGCAATATCGCAAATGCCAGGATGAGCAACAAACCTGCCATGGGGAGAACAGCTCGGTACCCGAAAAAGAGATACTGCGGTATCAGCAAGGATTCGGGCAGCAGACTGATGATCATGACACCGATGCCGAATGCTGTTACCGGGCTGCGACGAATAAGCGCAATGCCAAGCGCAGCGATCGCGAGCACGCCGGCCGCCGCTACAAGCGTCTCGGGCGGATTGAGCAGCGAACGTGATACCGTCACTGCTCTCATGAACTCGACGTCACCGGCGAACGGGAAAAGCATCATGAACAGGTAGCTGAAAAAAACCCTGCACTGAGTCATAACCACTTCGGCAAAGGTAATGCCGCCGGCAGCGTAATACACCGAGAGTCGATAGATGATTCCCTGCTCCAATTCGCTGTGGGGAGCGTGAAGAAACCAGGTAATGAACAGATACGCGATCACGCCGGGCAGAAGGGTCACGACGATCAAGGCCCCGCGGCTCAGCAGGCCCCTGAAATCCTGGCGGAACAGACTCAATTCGGCCATGAGCATGAGCAGCGGTAGGACAGCGACGTTCTCCTTGCTCAACATTCCCAGGAGGAAAGTGACTGAAACAAGGACATATCCTATGAAAGGTCCGGCGATCCGGCCGGATCGGATGGCCACGTAAACCGCGAGTCCGGTGAAGACGAAGAGGCAGGCCAGGGCAGCCTCTCGCTGCCATATGTACAGGTTCACGAAGTTCTGGAGCGGATGGATGACAAAAATAATTCCAGCCAGACCGCTGACTGCCTGCTTCACTCTCAGGGAGTACGAGAGGCCCAGGCCGGGCGTCGAGAAGATCATGGCTGCAAGGTAGGCAAGGGCAAGACCGCCGGCCGCCGTAATTGCAATGTTTCCGATGCGGAGATAAAAGGGATCGAGGCCGCTCAACAAGAAGTTGACGTAGAACGAAAAGAGGAAAAATGGCCTGGCCGGGACCATGCTGATTACACGCAGCACGTCGTAGGACTCGAAAACCGTCTTCTTGGAACTGACGAAATACGCTCCGTCATAAACGGTTCGGGCCTCAAGTCCCCACCAGTGACAGAGCAGGCCGGCCGCAAAGAAGAAAGCATAGATCGCGACGGCTTGAATCGGCAAAAATACCCGTGGCGGACGCACATGCCCCCGCCCTGCCGCATTGATTAATTGTTCAATTGCTGAATTAGTGCCGTCGCTCAATTTCTCCCGCCCCTTCTTGCGGACGTGACACCATCAGAGCGGTTGTCAAAAAAGAAGAGCGTTTTTCCGGGAGATAAATCTCCAAAGGGACGGTCGTCGTCCCCGCGAAAGCGGGGGCCCGGAAAAGACAACAGGATTCCGGCTTCCGCAGGAATGACGAGGTTCGACACGTGCGAATCGGACACAAATCCCGGCAGCTCCTGGAGCGTGGCGGGTCGGACTTTTCAACCTGTCCACCATGAACATGGCTCATCCGCTGGCCGGAAACCCTGACCGAGAGCATCCATGCTTTCTCATGGTTTGACTGAGTCACGTACAGCATCCCGATCAACGGGCGAACGGGCTCATAATTGCGCGAGCCCCTCAGATCTCGCAATAGTAACCTTGTACAATGCCATCCCTACAAGCATGTCTCCCAGGAGGACTGCACTATCCGCAAACGTCGTCTGCAAGAGCCAGACAATCGGCTGTTCCTTGGGGCTGATTTGGATTACTCCCCTCAGGGCGGCATCGATTGACAGATCGCTCATCATTATGATGCCAAGATACGCAATAAAGCTGTTCAGCAATAAAGCCCACACAGCGGTCCTCTTGAAAAGGAAGAGAATGCTCACTCCGACCAGGTCGACCGCGGAGAAAAACGTGGGCCAGAAGTGCGTCAAGCTCTCCTGGGGCGGATGAATCCTATAATGAAGCATAAGCGCGCCGGTGGAAAGGCAGACCAGCGAAACCCACAATTGAAGACGCTGTGCGCTCATGGCCCCCTCAGTGCCAATGGACCGAATATCCCAGCAGGAATAAGCCGATGATTGCAGCAATATGAAGGATTATCCAGCCCGGCTTCGGAAACATGATATGTTGCAGCATTGCGGCTACCTCGTCAACAGGGTCGACGCCAAGCGCCCAGCAGTATACACCAATGTGAAGCCGACGAAGTGGACCACCCACCACCTAAGACTCAGAAATCGCCATTCCTTGTTTATCTTCATGGCAACTCCCCTTCTGTCTCCACTCAGGATAGGGGATGGTGCAAACAAGGTCAACAGAGAACACCCGAATGGGTCGTTGTTGAGTTACGCGAGGGCTCGCACCCGCGCCGGGGCAATTCAGCCGGTTGTCGGTCGGAAACGCTGGGAGGCAGGCGAGACGAGAGTGTTTTCAAGGTGGTACGGCAGGCTTGGTGGGGCGCACCCGCGTGTGCGCCCAAATTGGGGCAGTCACGCGGAGGCTGTCCTAAAACTTGGGAGGATTTGAGAATCGTAACACGACGGGGTCTGGAACGCGTCTTTGTAACCCTCACCCCGACCCTCTCCCCGTGGGAGGGGATGTGTTGGGAACCGATTTCCGGTCCCATCTCTCTCAGGGAGAGGGTTAGGGTGAGAGGGTAATCGTGCTACGATTTCACCATTTCTAGTGATCTTGAGATAGTCTCTGTGTGTCGGCCCGGCTTTCAGGGCACGCACGCGGGGGGATCCTACAACGACCGTGTTACTGATTCGATGGCCCATTCGCATGAAAGTCGTCGCCATAAGCACCTGCTATCGGGGATGCGTATGGGGAGGTGCGGAGGGGAGATGAGGCCCCCCTCCGCTTTTTGTCTTGACAGAGGGGTCCACCTCAACCGGATTCCGGTGAATGATTACCGTGGGGAAGAACGGCTATGGGTGAAAAAAGGACTATCGGGGCAAAGGACTTTGTTACGGACATCTGTGCAGGGATGTCGGACCATGAACTGATGGACAAGTACAAACCGTCAGTGAAGGGCTTGAGAGTATCTTCAAGAACCTGGAAGAATCGGGTATCATTAAGCGCCCTGAGCTTTATGGCAGGTTCCCTCGAGATGACACGGTCAATCTGACAGCCTTGCAAACTCCCGAGGAGCTATTTCGGTCTTGAGCGAGGATTTCTGACGCTGGAAACCGAAACAACAGCGGAGAGGTATTTGATGCCGGCGAAAAAGGAGTGGGAGTCAAAGGAATGGAAGCCACACTGAGCCAAACCCTGAACTTGGTCATTGAGAGAAGTAATGCAGGAGAAGTTGGGGAAATATCATTTCAGGCGGATTGCCGGAGGACGCGTCGCTGCGACGATGGGGCATGGCTTGCAGGATTCGAGCTCGTGAAGATCTTAAACCCGGATTTGGTTAAACTTCGGAAACCGATTCGCAGCGCCGCACGGTAATGGCAAGCCTTTACATGTCGTGGCAATGATCCTCCACACTCTTGTGCGCTTGAGGAGAAGTCCATGGTACGCTTAACCCGCAAGGTGTTCGCTGATCTGGCTATTTGGATGATCGGTTTTGGCTTGCTTATGGGTACGGTTTTCCCATTTTTTGTAGCGGCAATGGGGGTGCCCTCTTCCTTGGTACTCACATGGTGGTTCTTTGCTGCATGTATATCGGCGGGGATCGTTGTCGGAGCGGTCAACATTGGCATTGCGCGTGTTGTGATCGGTAGTCGGCTCAGGGTATTGTCCCAAAGGATGGGGATGGTGGAGACCAATCTGCGGGACTTGGCAAGAAACGGTGATCTGGAGAAATGCACACCTCAGGAGTGCTTTGTTGAGATCGACTCAGAAGACGAGTTGGGAGAAAGCGCTCTGGCGTTCAACCATCTTGTGGAAGCCCTCACGTTTGCCCATCAGACAGAAGCTGCTGTAAGGGGATTTATTGAGGTCCTGGCAAGCCAGCTGGAGCTTGAGCTTTTGACAAATCAAGCGCTGGAACAGCTGATTCAGCACACTGGAGCAAGCGCCGGAGCTATTCTTGTTGAAACTGACGGGGAGCTGCACGTGTCCGCTTCTTATGGAATTAAGTCCCCGAAAAAGCTGGCCGTGAATGACCATGTGCGGCGTGCCTTGAGAGTTGAAACACGCCAGGTTGTTTCGGTCCCTGAAGATGTGGTCGTCCAAGGCGTACTGGCGGATTTTCGGCCTCGGGAAGTTATCGTGGCCCCGCTTTGCTACAAGCATGTTCCTCTGGGGGTGCTGGTTCTTGCCAGCGTAGGGTCCTTTTCGGGTGAGGTCCGAACGCGGGTTGACCTCTTCTGCCAAAGCTTGTCCCTGGCTCTCAACAACGCGCTCGCCCATGACCGGCTGCAGAGGCTTGCTGCTATAGACCCTCTTACTGGAGTATACAACCGCCGCTTTGGTATGGCCCGACTTCACGAGGAATTCGGGCGGGCTGTCCGGCAGTCCATCCCTCTTGGGGTTCTTATGTTTGACATTGATCATTTCAAGGGTGTGAACGACACGTACGGGCATCTCTTCGGAGACCGGGTACTGTCGCGTGTTGGCAAACTATCCCGGTCAGTGACACGGGAGGGCGACATCATCATCCGCTATGGCGGGGAGGAATTCTTGGCCGTTCTACCCGCGGCATCAAGGGAAGACGTACGTGATGTCGGGGAGCGGCTTCGTCGAATGGTGGCGGAAGCTTCCGTCAAGGATGGAGATCAGTCAATCTCGGTAACCATCAGCGTTGGAGGGACCTCGTACCCGGAAATAGATGTGGAAGGAGAGCAGGAGCTTGTGAAGCTTGCCGATGAGGCTCTTTATTCCGCCAAAGAGTCCGGCAGAAACAGGGTTATCGTTCATTAGTGACTGGAGTTTGTCGCGAGAAACCGTGGAGTGGCTCTTCGGACCGCAAGGGGTCTTGTCGTCTCACCTGTTGATCAATAGCCTGTGAACTCAAGACGAATCGGGGGCCTGCTTGGGCTCAAGCTCTGTCCGAAATTGAAGTGCTTACGAGTCGGTTTCTGCCCCTTTTCCTTCTCCTCAACACGCGACGCGCGGCATGTTGGCGCTACCGGAAAACGCTGATCGGGGAAGGTCGAAAACCAGTCCGCTGACCAAGTCTGGAAGGTCACACACATTCTCCTGGGTGGGGGCATGCCTGCCATCTGGCGGACGCGATTGGCGGCGTGTACGCGGACCAGCCGATCACCAGGGCGATCAGCAGACCAATGACCATTCGATTGACCGTCACAGCTCTCATGGCCCCCCTCCCCTCTCTTCTTCAACCCCCATCCCGGAGCTTATCGCATGAAAGTCGTCGCCATATGCACCTGCTCTCGGGTGTGCGTATGGGGAGGTGCGGAGGGAGAGAATGGTGAGAACCATCCCTCTCACCGAAACCGAGCCCCTTGAGGAAAGCCGGATACACTTTTGTCGCATATGCATATGAAGTAATTGGATTAAAGACCGCCGCTGAAGAGAACCCTCAACCTGCCGGCAAGTCGGGCGACCTGCCTCAGGTCCCGCGCTTCAGGGTAGGTTCCCCGGTGCGTTTCGCACGCGGCAGCCTACCGGTACCATTGTGATGGTTGGCCCCTGAAAAAGTCAACGCAAAAATCCGGTTCATCCGAGAAATCCGTGTTCATGATGTGACGGGCGTAGATCTTTGAGGATGAAGAAATCAAGATCTCGATACCCGTACGCCTGCGCTGGAGGGCCTTGACCTTGTTGTTGGTCGCTTCCAAAGGCCGGATGTCGGTGGAATCCGGCGTAGACGCATTTATCACAAAGCCTGTGGATTCCGCGGTCTTACTTGCGACGATTCAGGAAATCGCTGACCGATTCAATCTCGGGAGTAATCGCGTGTGACATGAATGCATGGGCGCGGCTGCAGGGGACTGTGCCGACGCTGCCGGCGACGGGATGACTGTTTTGAGGCTTGCCGGTCAGGGTAACCCTTCAGTTACTCGTGGGGGACCAGGGTCAGAGTTGTCCGATTTTTTCCTCGCGAAAGGTACTTGATTGCGCTATAGCTCTTGTCGC
>JAIWNO010000308.1 GCA_020216785.1 Desulfomonile sp. | reverse complement strand
CCCAGCCGCTCATCAACACCCCGAAGTGCCGCAAACTCGGGGCAGTGAAGCAGTCCGCAAAACGCACCTTGTCAACCTGAAACGGCTGTGGCAGGTCCCGCTTGCGCATCGGCGTCCCTCCCCTTGCTTCTTCACAAAGCACCTATGGCGGGAGCGCCGATGATTTTCAAGGAAATCCGCTGCAATATCGGACTATTGATCCAAAAAGGGCAAAACTATAGTCTCTCAAGAACAACGAGGTTTTTCATTTTTTGACCCGCGATGAGGGAATTTATCGCTCGTTGGCGTCCTTTACCGCATGGCGTGCGGTGTGTTACGCTTGGTCGTTGCGGAGGTCGCGGCCATACCATAGTCTTCGCGGATGAAAATGGAATTCGAGGTGTCGGCATGGAGTATCGAGAGATCCTGGTTTCCTCGGAAGGAGCGATCGGCACGATCGTCCTGAATTCACCCAAGAATGCCAACGCTCTTTCCGTCAACATGATCGGAAAGGTGATTACCGGATTGAAAGCCTTGGCAACGGACCCCGGTGTGAAGGTAATCGTGCTCAAGGCCGCAGGCAGGCATTTCTGTGCCGGACACAACCTCACCGAGATGATCGACCGGGGAATGGCGGAGTACAAGTTCATCTTTGATCAATGCACCGAAATGATGAACCTGATTCATGAGGTGCCGCAGCCTGTCATCGCTCAGGTGCACGGCGTTGCCACAGCGGCCGGATGCCAGCTCGTGGCCACGTGCGATCTGGCAGTGGCGGACAATACCGCGCGTTTCGGCACACCCGGCGTCCGCATCGGTCTGTTCTGCACGACCCCGATGGTTGCCCTGAGCCGTGCGGTCGGTCGCAAGAGGGCATTGGAGATGCTCCTAACAGGGCGGCTCATTTCCGCGGAGGAAGCATTGGATTGGGGTTTGATCAACAGGGTGGTCCCCGAGGCTGAACTTGAGGAGACTACGACCGAACTTGCCCTGACCATTGCAGAAGCGAGTCCACTCGTTCTCGGTATAGGAAAACGCACATTCTACGCGCAGATCGAGCAGGATGAGCGTCGAGCGTACGAACTAGCGAAGAATACCATGGCCATGAACCTCATGGCCGAGGACGCGCAAAACGGTATAAAGGCGTTCCTGGCAAAGAAGAAACCTTCGTGGACGGGAAAATAGCGTGCCCAGAGTCAACCGCCTCACTCACAGGAGATCGCGCGGGCGCACTTGGCCAAGCCTCATGGGTGTTGACCTCCCGGTGAGGTTTGGTGATATGTCAACGGCTGGGCGACCTTCCATTTAGAGTGGTTCTCGGAAGTTTTCACGGAAGGGAATAACTCTGGCGGACAAGCCGGCAGTGGTATTCGCAAGTTAATCCGTCATTGCTTTCGAGAATTGCATCGTCTCTCTGCCGAGAAGGGTTGAGCAATAGATGAAGAAAACTTCTGGAAAGAATCATCGTGCATCCAAAGATCTTCGGTGGGAAGCCTATCATACGGGGTCGTCGGCTCGCGGTGGAACATGTACTTGGCATGCTCGCTCAAGGAGACAGCGTTGATACACTGCTCGAGGGCTATCCTTGGCTTGAAAGAGAAGACGTGCTTGCATGCCTGGTGTATGCCCGCAGATTGGTCGGTCGCGAGCGGGTCAAGCCGCTTTTCAACGAGACGGCGGCATGAGAATCAGACCTCCGAGCGGCGAAGCAATCTCAGATGGGGAAAATTTGTGCCCAAAATTATGAAATTGAGTAATTAGGCCGCTCGTGGCAATCAGAAAGCCTTCTCCGGATCCCTGCCGCGTTCGAGAAGCATGCGCCTCCCTGTCTCGGACATGGTTTCCGGGATGTCTTCCTCCTCCCCGCGCCGGACAAGTCCCAGACTGCCCGTTGGGCACTTGTGGACACATACGCCGCAACCGATGCACCGATCGGGCTCGTAGACGATTTCCTTAAGTTTCTTTCCAGCCTTTTTCCTGGGTGTGGGACTGCCGATTTCTGCCGAAGGAGATGTCTTTTCTCTTAGTTCAAGGGCCTTCATGGGACAGCGCTGCACGCACAGGCCGCAAGCTTTGCATTTGCCACGGTTGATGTTGAGCAGGTAATTGGACCGCTGGTGTCCCATCGGCACAGGATAGGGCGTGTTGATTGTCTCGAGGAACACGCAACAGCACGCACAGCAATTGCAGATCGTATCCGCGCCGGTTTTGGCATTAGAGATCCCGTGGACAAGCCCTGCATCCGCGGCTTGTGTCAGGATATCAAACATCTCTTCACGGCTGATCTGTCGGCCCATCTCGTGTTTCACAATGTAGTGGGCGAGCATACCGAAATGGAGGCAATTGACCGTCTCATGCTTGCACGAAGTCACGTCCGGATCGATGTTGTGCCGATGGCGGCACGCGCACGTGGTTACGCAGAAATAGTCGTGCTGGTCCACAATCTGGACCACGTCTTCGTACGGCATAATCCGGCGCAGGTCAGCTATGGTCTGAGCAATGGGGATCGCTCGAAGTCCCTTGGTCGGGTATCCTCTAAAATCCGCGCCCAGGTGATCCACATAGTAGCGGTTTGAAAGAGAGGCCAGCTTGCGGTTCCATTCGTCATCCAGGCCTCGCCAACCGGGCATCCGGTAATAGGAGAATATCACATCGGACAGTACGTATCGCGTCCCCCTTTTCCCGTCGAATTCACAAATAAGCCCTTTGTGGATTATAGGCTCCATGACATCGAGGAGCCTTTCGGCCTGCAAGCCCAGCCTTCGGGTCAACTCATCCAATGTCGATGGACGAAAAGGAAATCGAGCGAGAAACCGCGCTTCTTCGGGCGAGAAACGCATTCGGAGCATGGGCAGCAACACCTCGGAGTCGGGAAGGTTGAATCTCGAGGTCCTCATGTGGCTGAGAAGGTCGTCATACGCTTTATCGTGGGGCACCGGATCCTCCTTCGGCGGCGGCTGTGGATCAAGGAAACATTCGTGTCGACTCATACCGGTTGAAAGTCGATAAGCCCTCGGAGCGATTGGCAGAGATCATTTCGTATGCAAACTATACTCTTCTGTTCCGCTTGTCAAAGGAATTGTAACCAACGGCGTCGTTGACATCCGGAGTCATAATGCCGATACTGATTTTGAGATATCCCGCGGGCTGTATCGTATTCCGTGAAGATCGTGCGGGGCCTTTCAGGCGTTTGGCTCGCGTTCTTCAGGTATGGTGAGTTTAATTGTTATATAGACAGCGTGTGAGGGACAATCGTATGCCCCAGCAAGACGAAACCGCCTGCCGGCTGGTTCAATCCATCTCCAGCGTCCTCATCGGAAAGGACGAGCAAATCAAGACAGTGGTGGTGGCGCTTCTGGCCCGGGGCCACGTGCTCATCGAGGACATACCCGGCGTTGGCAAGACGCTGCTGGCGTTGGCCACGGCACGTTCCCTGGGAGTGCGATTCAGGCGCATCCAGTTCACCAGCGACACGCTGCCGTCCGATGTGATCGGCGTGAATATTTACAATCCCAAGACTTGCGACTTCGAGTTTAAAGCGGGGCCTATCTTCACCGCGGTGCTCCTTGCCGACGAGATTAATCGGACCTCGCCTCGCACGCAGTCCGCTCTGTTGGAGTCGATGGCTGAGGGAAAGGTGTCGGTGGATGGCCACACGTATCGGCTTTCTCAGCCTTTCATTGTTCTGGCAACAATGAACCCGGTGGAGCGGTTCGGGTCGTTTGAGCTTCCGGAGAGCCAACTCGACCGGTTCATGCTCTCGGTGAGCCTCGGCTATCCCGCGCGCTCCCATGAGATGGAAATACTTGAACGCGATCTGGAGCACCTCGATGCGGAGCGGTTGACCCCGGTCACTGATCCGGAATCGCTCCGGAAGCTCCAGGATCGGGTTCAGGAAGTCAGGGTAGACTCGAGCATGATGGAGTATTTGCTCGACTTGGTGGCAGCTACCAGAGAGCATCCGGAGATAAGGCTGGGCCTGTCTTCCCGCGGCGGCCTGCACCTCAAGCATGCCATGCAGGCGCTGGCGCTGCTCGAAGGAAGGGATTACGCGGTACCCGAGGATTTGCGCCGTATGTTCGTGCCCGTGGCGAGGCACCGGATTCTCCTCTCGGCGGGAGCGCAAGGCCGCGGGCCGGAACGTCGGCTGGCTGTGCTGACTCAAATCCTCAAGTCAGTGGAAGGGCCTGTCTAGGGCGCTTCGATAGTCCGACAATCACGCATGAGACTCCGCAACGGCATCCACATACGAGTCCGCTTGGGCGGTTGGATTTGTGTCTTTCTTTTGGTATGGGTCCTCGCTGCCGCGGTGGTTACCGGCAATAACTTCCTCTTCATCATATTCGGGATGGTGGTTGGGCTTCTGGCGGTGTCCCACCGTCTCGCCGGAGCTAATTTGAAGGCGGTGCGGTGCATTCGTAAGTTTCCTGAAGAAATCTATGCACAGACGAAGTTCAATCTGGGATACACGATCAAAAGTGAACGAAGCAAATGGGGAGCATTCACGCTAACGGTGCGCGAGCAATTGCCGCTGGAAGCGGAAGCGGACGGCGCCTCCGTCGTTCGAGTGCGGCCCGGCGAGTCGATATCGTCAGCGGCCGTGTATTCGATAGGTACACGAGGAGACAAGATCGTCAAAGCCGGTGTGGTTTCGTCTGCGTTTCCCTTTGGGTTTGCAACGTACTCCCGAGAGTGCTGTCCCTCGGAGCCGATCCTCGTGTTTCCAAGAATTGAGCCAATTGATGATTATGTTCTCATATCTCCTCTCGGAACCGGTTCGACCGTGGAGCACGTCGGGCCTTTCGGGTCGGTCCCATACACATTTCGGGACTACGTGCCCGGTGACCCGTACAAATTTATTGATTGGAAGAAGACCGCGCAAACCGGTGAACTCATCACGCGGGTCCTCGCGGACGAGGGTTCACGGGAGGTTGCCATTCGCCTGCCTCTCGATGCATCCGAACGGGCGATTTCGCGGGCTGCATCGCTTGTTGTTCATTTCGCCGGACGTGGGGCACCGGTTTCGCTTCATGGACCGGGCGTGTATGTGCCGGCCGGAGTGGGAAAAGAGGTTATGCTTCGGACGCTGACGATTCTGGCTCGCTGGGGTGGGCCGGTGGGCCATAGCACGGAACGGGTCGATACCGGGGGCATGACGGTGGATGTGGCGGCCACAGGCGAATTCGCATGGAGGCAAGGGGGCGGCGCCGTATGAAACTGATTCGCTTACAAACAAATAGCGGCAAAACGTTTACCTGGATGAATCGCGCGTGGGCAGGTCCGGCTGTGTTGCGGCGCCCGGTTTCGGTAACGTACGGTCGTCACCGGGCCTTGAAGTGGTTTCTTGTGAGCTTGGTGGCCTTCTCAGTCGTTCCGACCATCATCGAAGAGAATGCGCTGCACCCGCTGCTGTTGCTGATTTTGCCCCTTGCAGCTGCTGCGCTCGTAAGACCGGACTACTCCAAGCCGCTCTTTTGGTCGGAGGCCGTATTCACCGGCCTGTTTATCGCGTATGTTCCCGCTTTTCTTGCTTACCTCTGGTCCTTGAATGAGCCGCTGAGCCCGCCCGTCTTCCTCGTCTATTTCACCTTCGGGGTCATGATGGTGCGATGCCTTTCGCCCCTCACGGATCGGAACCTTGGGCAGCTGATAGTGCTGAGCGCGGGTCTTGTCCTGATCAACTGCATCAACTCCAACCACTTGATTTTCGGTCTGATCCTGCCTTTCTACCTCTTCTCTCTCATGGGTACGTTGATGCTGTTCCACCTGGCTCGGTCCGCGGCTGCGTGGGACGCGACCGATGAGCTTCCTGAGGTTGAGGCTGCAATTCCAACGTTGCGGCGCAGACTTGCCAAATCCGCCGGGTTCATTGTCGGTTTGGCCATTATCTTGTTCATTTTCCTCCCGCGGCCGTTCACTGTGTTTCCCGGGCTGCGCGCGGGTGTGGCGGGAGGAGCGCGAATCGATCTCAGCCCCGTTATCGGCTATGGGGATATGGTGTCCATGATGGGCCGCCACCGGATCGCGTTTAAGGTGAAATTCGAAGACAAGATACCGCCTGCGCCCGTTTATTGGAGAGGCCGGGTGCTCGAAAAGACCGACGGGAAAGTCTGGAAGTCGGATGGCTTTCGGTGGCCAGCGGGGCGACTGATCAAGCCCGGCAAGGCAAATGAGATCTCATATGTCATCATTCCATATGGGCTCCAGAGCAAGGTGGTGTACACGACCGGAACCCCGCTGCGAGTGCTTGGCCGGGCCAACCGGGTCATCGGCATTAACGAGCGTGGAGAAGTGATCATCCGCAGCGTCCATTTGGTAAACAATTTATACTCCGTGGACGCGGCGCTCGCGCCGATCCCTGTGTCACGACGACCCGAGCCTGCGAACTTGGACCAGACCGGCGTGACGGCCAAAATCAAGGACCTCGCGCTCGAATGGTCACAGAATGCGAACAGTCCCCGCGGCAAAGCACAAGCTATTGTGAGCAGGCTCCGAAGAGACTTCAAATACCAGCTCCAAGTTGAGCCTCCGCCTGAAGAAGTCCACCCAATTGAGCACTTTCTCTTCTCGACCCGCACAGGCAACTGCGAGCACTTCGCCACAGCACTGGCGCTTATGCTGCGGGCTGTGGGCATTCCGTCGCGCGTGGTGGAAGGTTTCAATGGCATGGAGCCTACATCTGAAGAAGATGAGTTCATCGTGCGGTTCGCTCGCGCCCATGCGTGGACCGAGGCGAATTTGGGCGACGGTGTGTGGACCACCCTCGACGCAACCCCGCCGAGTGCTCTGGCAATGCTCAGTGGCAGGCTGGTTTGGCTTATGGATATGTATGATTCGGTACAATACCAATGGATACGAGGAGTCGTCAACTTCGACCGCTCCAACCAGATCGTGATTTCCAGAGCGCTGAAGCAGCTGCTGACAGGGCGCACTACGCTTCCGATCCCAATAATCTCCAACGTGCGGGACCTGATGCTGGTGATCGCCGTGGTTGCGGCTGTACTGGTGCTGATCATCTATTTTGTGCGACAGAGGAGAGTCATGCGGACGGACGCGGCCGCGGTGTACATGGCGACCATGCGGCAACTTGTCCGCCTGGGCGCGTTGGGACAGGTGCACTCATGGCACGAGGAGAACTTCTCTGAAATTGCTGAGACCGTCCCGGAGGCCAGGGAAGCGCTTTCACGGTTTATGAATGCGTACTTGACAGCCCGGTTTGGCGGCGGAGCCGCGCAGTCGATGAACGAGTTCCACGCGGCTCGCGCCGAGCTGATTCAGGCTGTGTCCTCTGCCCGTAAGCAAATGAAAGCGGCCGCGTAAGCGCGCCACATACCGGATTTCGGTCGCCGTCAATCGTTCAAGAGGGGCGCAACATGGCCCGACTAAAACCGAAACAGCCCGGTAGCAGCTTTGTCTTGATGTGCGCAATTGTTCTGATGGGGTGTTGTCAGGAGGCATTGGAGGCCTCGGCATCATACGCTCTCGATGCGGCCGGCGCTGTATGGGGGAACTTGCCGGCCAACGCCCGCATAACCGGCACCGACACTCAGGAGGGGATCAGACGCGTCGATTTGACAGAAGACCTTCCCGACAGTATTGAGCCAAATCGGCAATTTTGTTATTGGCTCGTCTGGCCCGTTGACAATTGGGCCGATGCAGGCCCTTTCCTCCGAAGAAGTATTCACTATGTGACCACGGTGGTGACGCCGGAGGGGACGTTTTCGCTCGGAGTAAGGGAAGGCGTGAAGGCCGCGAGCGCTCAACGCAAACAGGAGGGGCTTCTCGCATACCTGTGCTTTGATCCGCAGTGCACAGGTGAGTTGAAGTACCCTTTGCCGGCAGCATACGAGGCTGCCCTTGAAAATGGAATTCTTACAACCAGGCAGAAAGATACGCTTTTATCACTCAACGAGATGCTCAAAGGCCGATTCACCTCGCTTATGAATGAATGGAAGGACTTTACCCAATCGACCTACGTGAGGTACTCGCGAAACAGGCTGCTCCAAGCACTTGCGGACTTCTACCTTCTTGCTCCGGGAATGCCGTCCGGGACCTTGGATCCGGAGAAGTTCTTCGACAGAGATCAAAGGATTCGTCTCAGAGAGCTAGGCCACCCGATTCGGGGGAGATGCGTATTTCATCTTGAAGAAAAGAAGCTTCACATATTGCTGAAGAACTGCCCCTTGTCGCAGATTGCCTCGGACTGGAACCGCAGGCGTTCCGCAAGTGAGACCGGTTCCAAACGGCCGGTTCCTATGCTCTCCGTTGAGCCGGAACAGGAACACAAAGAGATCGATGCGACCGTGGACGCGAGCGTAAGCTCGGTCCAGGAAGCAGAAAACCTTGCACTGGGATTCCTGCTCGCTATTGAAGGAATTAAGAAAGCCGCTCCATGAAACTACTGAACTATCAAACGCCGGGAGACCAAGACTCACATTTCGGCCTGTTGCTCAACGAATCCGTAGTTTCGTTCGCTACTTTGCAACAGCGGTTCAACCGTGCTCATCCCGAATTGAGCGACATGGAAGCATACCTCCGCAGCCATCCCGAAAGCGAAAAGATTGCCCAGGAGCTTGCCTCCATGGCCGCAGAGAAATGGGCGGAATTCGAGATTGATGCGCATGTCTTACACAATGTGAAAATTTTGCCTCCCGTGCCGCGGCCGCCTGCGTTGATCGATTTCGCGCTTGCTCCCGAGCATTTGTTCAACTCAGGATACACTCTGGCTCATCACGAGAAGAAATGGCCTGTCAGCGCCATAATCCGTGCAGTCCTCAGGAATGAGTTCCGCAAAAACAAACACAGGGCGGAGTTCAACTGCTACAAAGGCAACCACAATGCAATTATCGGCGACGGGGATACCACGATCTGGCCAAGTTTCACGTCGTACCTGGATGTGGAGGCGGAACTTGCATTTGTCGTCGGAAATGCGAGCAGAGGCGCGTCCGAAAAGGAAGTGAAAAGCGCGATTGCAGGTTACACGATCTTCAACGATTTCTCGGCACGGGACGTCCAGTGGCCGGAATTGATGGGGCGATTAGGATTGGCCCGGTGCAAGGACTTCGATCGAGGCAACGGGATCGGTCCGTTTCTCATCACCCCCGACGAAGTTCCGGACCCGCTCTCTCTGAATGTGCGGGTAAAGGTTGGGGAGAGATATGAGTGGAAGGGAAACACATCCGGCTACACAGCTCATCCGGTTGAGGTACTCGAGTATCTGACCAGCTTTCAGAAAGTCTTTCCGGGCACCATTGTCGGCATGGGGACGGTGCCGGGCTGCTGCGGGCTGGATAGAGATGAATGGCTCCTGCCGGGCGACCTGATAGAAATCGCATTTGATGAACTTGGAACGCTGAGGCAATTGATTCCTTCGAGGATCACTCTGAGCGGGCCTTCTCGGTGGGGAAGACGGCCGGAATTGGAGCGATTTCTGGTTGAGCGTTGAGATGCGGGTACCGAATCACGGCCTGCCGCAGCATTTCTTGTATTTTTTGCCGCTGCCGCACGGACAGGGCTCATTCCGTCCAATTTTCGGCGTGGTTCTTACATAGGTCGGTATTGGTTTGGTGCTGTAATAGTCCATCCATTGCGTGTCTTCAACGGATTCGATTGCAGTGGCCGGGGCAGGCTCTGATTCTTCGGGAGGTGCAGACTTCGGCGAGAAGAAATTCCACGATTCGATTTCCTCGACGGCATCGGTGATGAGCCGATAGGCGCTATTCTTCTTCAGCCGGGCGAGGGCTTCCTCTTTGGGAACGGCAAGTGCATCCCGAACCTCCTTACGGGAAACGAAGAATTCGTCAACCAGATCATCTCGGTAAACTTGCTCGATATCCAGGCATAAATCTTCCGGATAAAGGTCTATGCTGCATGACACAAGGGAATCCCATATGTAATGCGGTTCTCGCGAAAATTTTCCCCGGAAGAGGCCGGCAAAATAATCTATGACATCTTCTCTTGATTTGTCCCCACATGCGACCAAAGACACGAGGCTGTGGAGTCCTGCGCTGCGGACGTACTCGTTCGCGTAAGTGTTCTCAACGAGTTGACGTATAAGACTGTCGTCGCCGCACGACACGGAAGCCAGCACGCGGTCCAGGTCTTCCGTTACGAAATCTCCGGTCAGGTCCAACGTCTCCTCATCGCTCTCTGAACAAAAGCGCACGATCGGCTCGTACGCTCGCTTTTCCCGAAACTGTGCGAGGAGGTACACGGCCTGCATGTAGGCCGCGTAATTGTTGTCATCCTCCAAGGACCGAGGATCGTCCGCGACGTCTTGCACGACCTCCAGCAACGCGGGAGTTATTCGGTCGCGTTGCGCAACCGCTGCTTCCAGGGCCTCACGCGGGAACTTGCCTTCCTCGAACGACCGCAATTCTTCCAGGATCTCGGGTATCTCCATCGCCCCATCCTCTGCATTGGCCGCAACTCAAGAGTGCCCAAAGGGGAACGCATTGCACGATAATGCGTGAGGGATCGGGCGTCAATCGTTTTCAGCAGAGGGCATTGTTCAACTATGGCGTAGGCCGGATCACGATTGACTCTCTGGCGCATGGGATGCTATCTCCGACAATTATATATCCGGGGAGGCAGGCTGATGAAGTACTAAACCTGGATCTTGCTTTTGATACGAAGCAATCATCCGCAGTGACAACGTAGGGCTTCATGAAGCCTCGTGATTTTGGTATGTTGCGACCTGCAACGAATAAGAAATAACCAGAATCACGAGAGACTTCGGAAGTATGAGTAAGAGAAACAGAGGACAAGGTCAAGAGGCAAAAGTCATCGTTGCCGGGTGTCGCTTTTCGGAGCATCGTCTGACGAGCCGAGCGGGCTTGATCATGGTTGCTTGGTAAGACGCAGGGGTGGAAGAGCTTTCCGGTAGTCTCGGCGATTACCCGGGTGTTGGAGCGATTCCGCATGATGCATTGCGTTGAACTGGCCAACGCCCGGCGCATACTGCGGCAGAAGGTATG
>JAIWNO010000307.1 GCA_020216785.1 Desulfomonile sp. | reverse complement strand
GGTTTCTCTTGAGCGGCGGCGAAAGCCGAATTCATTCGGCTGAGCGAATAAGCCGCCGAAGCCACCGCCTTTAGGCGGTTGGAGCCTTCACTTCTGGCAACTGCTATACACGTGGCAGGAGTTCCCAGTCGAACCTGCCATTGCTTCCCCCGCTGAAAAGTGGGAAAAAATCTCCCCACTCGACAAGAGCAGATTGTTTCGTCGTTTCACTCCTTGCAATGACATAGTCAAGCAGGCGCGCCTGACGTAG
Organism: Desulfomonile sp.; assembly: GCA_020216785.1. Taxonomy (GTDB): domain Bacteria; phylum Desulfobacterota; class Desulfomonilia; order Desulfomonilales; family Desulfomonilaceae; genus JAIWNO01. The sequence continues at coordinate 10,763 of JAIWNO010000307.1, read as the reverse complement.
CCGAATGGATATTCTTGGCCGCAAGAGTCGGATTCACGTGCCGTGCGTCACGGCGATCTTTTCAAACATGATGGTGAGCCCGACACCAAGTCGGTAAAGGGAATCCATAATGAGGTTCTCCGCTGCGGTGTCGTCGAAAAAGATATTCAGCGATGATTCCATGCCGCCGTCCGGCTTCCAGTAACAAATAAGCATCGGTATTCTTGGGAGCGGATGCAAGACTACCGCAATGTCTGAATCAAAGGCGCTGGGAGCAGGTTTCGCGTTGAAAACCTGAATCATAAGCTCAAATAGGTCTGTGTGCGCGTCGGCCACCTGCTTCAACGGTTGTTCACACCGCCGGCCGAATAGAGGCGCCCACGCAGACCCGTCTTTCAGCTCTCTCAGCGGGACCCAGTTTCCGGAAACAGGTCTTCCGACGCACGATATCACGTAGTTGAGAAGCGGTACGACGACCCATCCGTGCACATGGCAGTCCGACGTGACAGTCCCTTCCGAATCAACATGGAAGTCCTTGCCAAGACATTTGATTGTCAACTTCTCAGCCGAGTATGATGCTGCCAGCCTCTCAGCGGAAGCCGCTAGATCCACCTCTGCGACCCTCCGTTTCAACTGGTCCAGGAGGAGGACCTCCTCCCGCTCTAATGTTCTGGAATCCGAATTTCGGACCCTAATCGTCTCAAGCACCGCTCTATCGATATGACGACAATCCGCCAAGCGCTTTTCACCCTTGAACACCGCAGCCGCAAATGCGAGGCACGTAGGCACCCCACAGTCGCGGCAGCTCGTCCTAGGCAGAATTTTGAAAATTTCCATTGCATTGTTGAGTTGTATCATTTTCTCGTGTTCTCGCCTCACTCTCCGTCGTCGGGCGCTGACTTCGATTGTATTCGACAGCGGCCCGTTGCGCAATCCCAGACCCCATTGTTGATGGCGCAGGCCTTGCCGAGATGTCTGCATGGTATAACGCTGATAAAGCAAGGGGGTACACGGATAATTCAATCTGATTTCATATGCTGTCCAATTAACTAATCTTGACAAATGGATATTTCTTTATATAGTTCCTCCTCGGAGCCGAGGCATTGGTCTCCCTCGCGGTTCGCCGGCCCGGTTTGCCGGAGTTGCATCCCAAGGTCGTTTTTGATAATATTAGTTGTTATAGTGATATTCGTTGCTGTGGTGCCGTTGAAGTACTCTGTGCAATTGGCGAGGAGGTTCGGGATCGTTCCCTGGATTTCGCATGTCTTCAGAATAAAATGTCGATTCACGCATGGAATGGCGGTCCAAGCGGCAGCACAACCGGAATCGGTGGGCAAGTGCTTGAGCGCACATCGTTGCGGAGTGTGTTCGCAAATCCATTGAGTTTCAAGGTAGTTCGAGGAACATGGGCAAGAGGTCGTTCATAGTCTTGGTAAGTGGCGCAGTCTTCGCGGCCGCCTTGGTGGTATCTTCGCCGGCAGATGAGCTCTCTCCGCAATTGGGCAAGCTCGCGCGAATCATCTCCGACGTGTCACAACTGGAGCGGAAGATGGAGGTCGCGTACGAGCTGGAGCTTCCGCAATGGCTTGACAACCTGCTGGCCAAAATTCCTCGGCTGGAAGACGAAGATGAGCCGACGGTTCGGCAACCCGAGCCTTTAACCGAAAGTGAAATCCAGGAACAGCTTGAAGAGAGCTTTGCCGTGAAGGAAACCTCGGGAGCCGAGCCTGAACAGGACGCCTTCTTCCCCAAACCTCCGAACATCCCACCGCTTTATACCTCTCCTGTGCTTGAAGGCGAGGGGATTTGGACCGGCGAGAATATGCCCGCCGATGCGTATGGTCGCCCGCTGTTATACAAGACGCTGTATCGGCCGAGTGAGGAATACCCAAATTCCATCGTTCACTTGGTCGTGTTCGATATGAAGCGCATCAAGCCCTATTTTTTCATTGGGAACACCGAACCCGGAATCTACCAGGTCTCGAATTCGTGGAGAGGGGACGAAGGACTTTCCAAGATCGTGGCTATCACCAACGCCATGTGGATGCAGCAACATGCTCGGGGGGCCGGCGCCATATTCAGAGGGCAAGAAATCTACCCCATGGTCGATGGAATGGCCACTCTGGTCATTTACAACGATGACTCTGTGGACGTGCTGGAGTGGTCCAAGGATGTGCCGATTCGACTCGTAAAAGACGCCCGCCAGCTGCGTCACTTAATTGTAAAGGACGGGAAAGTGGTTGATCGAATCCTCAAGAACGGCAGATTCGAGGACTCGGAAATCGGCTTGGGCGGCTTCCTCATCGACAACAATGGATCGAGCACCATGCGACAGAAGCACTGGTTCCTTGCCAATCGGTCGGCATTCGGTATCCGGGACGACGGAAACCTAGTGTTCGCGCTGGCGCACCACACCAGTACCAAGGACCTTGCGAAGGCACTTGTGTTGGCGGGCTGCAAGCGGGCTATACATGGCGACGCGAACATTCATAACATTGTGTGCAATTTCTATTTTAGGGATGAACGCAACAAGATCGTTAAGCGAGATAAATTATCTCCTGAGCAAAAGAATTATACAATGATGCGGTATGACTACGGATACGCAAAGGATTACTTCGCGTTCTATGAGAAATGAATCCGCGCGTTTTGAGGGGCTGATTCAGCACGGTGCTTGTTGCCGCCGACAGGAGGGGGAAAGCTGATGAACCAGGCCGGCGTTGCCGCTGTGTTGAGTCTGGTAATCCCTGGAGTCGGCCAGATCTACAACGGCGACTTCTTGAGAGGGTTGTTTTGGCTTATTATCACTCCCGGCTTTTGGATAGGCACCGGCGGAATGCTTGGCTGGGTTTGCCATCTTATTGCCGCGTATACTGGATACAGCCGCGGAATGCAATACATGCGCGGTGAAATCTCGAAATAGACTCTCATTGCAGCATTGACCTTTATGCGCGACAGAATCGCTCAGCACCTATAGCTCATCGTGGCCTTGCCCTTGCTTCGCTGAATGTTGATCGGTCATTCCAGGATCTCCTAATCACGAATTGACCTATCGAAGTGCTGTAGGTTTTGCGAAAGTGACCTCTTGACATCGGAGGGGTCGTGAGTATGCTTGTGCGTCGCACCATTCGATAGTCGGCACTCAAATACTACGATCACGAGCGAGCTTGTAGACGACAGGCCGCCCTGGTGCGGGGATTGACGACCGTCCGACGCAGCATCTTTGACGCCGAGCCCCGCAGCACCTGAATGCCGGACCACTACGGAGGAGTTATGTCGTTCAGTTCAATTGGCCCTGGAGACGATGTGGAAGCCTGGTGTACCCGTTGCCGCATGACCCTTAATCACCGGGTCATTGCGGTGGTAGGCTGCGATATCAAACGAGTCCATTGCCTGACCTGCGGCAGTGACCACAAGTACTACCCTCCGCGCGGCTCAGCCGCGTCCAATGAAAAGACATCCAGAGTCACCAAAACTTCCGGAGACGTTAAGGCCCCCAAAACCTCGGCAGATCGAGCCGCGAGTCGCGCACGCGGCGAATGGAATACGTTTATGAGTCAAATGCCGCCTGGAACCGTCGTCAGACCCTACAAGATCACTGAATCCTATGCTGCAGCCGAGTACATCGACCACCCCCTTTTCGGCAGAGGGAGAATTGTGGAAGTTGTCGGCAGCGACAAAATCGAAGTGGCTTTTGAAGAGGGTCGAAAGGTGCTTCTGTGCAACCGAAAGCCGACTTGAGAGTAGGAGGCTTTTGAACCGAATGCCTGTGTGGTGAAGAGCTTGTGATAGGCGGCTTGTATTCCGGGCTTCATGGGGCCGCTGCACAAGGCCGAACAATGACTGGCCCTGTCCCGGTGGAAGAATGTATGCTTAAGTAGATAATTGTTGAGTTCGCCTCACTCGAAAGGGACAACACCATGAAGTTGCGTCTGCTTATCATGTGTGTGATAGCTGCTTGCGCGGGATCTTTGGTCTTTTTCGGGACCGCTTCCGCATTGGACCCCTTTCCGCGACGCACCATATTGGGCTACACGGAGTGGCAGAATCGCCAGAGCCAGCAGTCGCAACAACTTCGGCAGCTCATGTTACAGCGCGATATACAGCGACTGAGAGAAGACCTGATGAGTCGCAATGTCGACCGCCAACTTGACGCGCTCAAGCGGCGGCAGGCAGAGCGGGACCTACTCAGAGACGTCCGAGGATCGGGGACCGGGACCGTCGACCGAGTGTTGATGATGCCGGATTCACTCCGGAGTTCAGCTCGGAAGGCGGAATCCGCATCGAAGACCGCTGCAGCCAATGGAAATCAAGCCCAACCTGCTGTTGGCACGGAGAAAGAGACTTCAGCGAAAGAAACATCTCGAAACGTGCAGACTTCGCCGCGTACCGACAATGGCTCCCGCGACGAGCCTTGACACGACTCCGCTGTTATCTTATTGTTCTCACGGTGCATTCAGGGGGTTTTCCCCTGCGAGGAGGTATGGGACATGAAGATCTTTGTTTCAGGATCGCTAGCGTACGACCGAATTATGGATTTTCCCGAGAAGTTCTCGGATTACATCCTGCCTGACAAAATCCACGTCCTCAATGTATGCTTCCTCGTAAACGGCGTGACCGAACAGTTCGGCGGCACCGCGGGGAACATTGCGTACAACCTGGCTCTTCTCGGCGAACGCCCCATCATTCTCGCCTCCGCCGGCAAGGATTTCCAGAGCTACGAGAATTGGCTCACAAGTCATGGTCTTCCACTGGATGGGATTCGCCGTATTCCCGACGAATTCACCGCGGGCGCGTACATTACAACCGACCAAGCTGACAATCAGATTACCGGCTTCAATCCTGGTGCAATGAAACACCCATGCCTTTATCCGGTGGACGGCGTGGACCCTTCAACCGCTCTCGGAATTGTTGCGCCGGGCAACGTGGAAGATATGGAAACACTCTGCCGGCAGTACCGTGAACGCGGCATCCCGTACATCTTCGATCCAGGACAGCAGATCCCGGCGATCCCCACGGACAGCCTCGTGGAAATGCTTACAGGATCACGGATCCTTATTTCCAATGACTACGAATTGGAGATGATCATGCGCTCGACGGGCATGTCGAGGCCCGACTTGCTGAACCGAACCGGAACGGTCATCACCACCCTGGGAGATAGGGGGTCACTCGTTTGCACATCCGAAGGCGAGTCCGCTATCCCGGTTGCAAAGGCCGCACAAGTTCTCGATCCCACCGGGGCGGGCGACGCGTTTCGGGCCGGATTGATCAAAGGTCTTGCCGTAGGCGTGGACCTCGAAGTGTGTGCTCGTATGGGAGCTGTTGCTGCCAGTTTCAGTGTCGAGTGTCGGGGAACTCAATGCCACCGCTTTTCCCACGAACAATTCAAGCAGCGGTACGAAGCCGAATTCGGGCCCTTGTGTGCTTGGTGGAATTAACGAAAGATTTAGCGGCGGACCATCCGCTCGCTAATTTCCACGTCGTGAGAATGCTTACGTGATAAGGAACGAATCATGGAACTCACGGACACTTCAGGCGGACGAAACGAGATCCTTCAGCAGGCGCCGGCGGCTCTGCTGGGACAGATACGGGAGTACTTCTCGGCGGCCGGACTCTTGGGCGCCACCCTTTCGCTCAAACATCAAGGCCAATGGTACAGGATCTCCTGTGACGATGATGTTTTCATGGTCTATCGGGTAAATTCCGGCCTCATGGCGAGACATCACGTCCCGGGTTGGCCGGTGTGTATGGTCACTCGCGAGACAATATTCGAGGAGCACCACGCGCCGGGTTTGGGCGACGATCACTGCGCGTGCGGCGCGGACATAGCCCGCTGGATGAGGATCATCCGGGAGCACCAGCCTTCTTCCACGGAATAAAATCCACCACTTACCTAAGATATTGTCTCTGCTGACAGAGCCTCGCCCTACAACGGTTCGGGTGACGCCACGGAGAGGGCGTGATGAAAGACAGCAGAGTTCTACTTTCTTTTCGCAAACGTCCGGGGGCGCTTGCCACCATCGCCCGAGCGGTCTTGGGCGCGTCTATGAGCTTGAAAGAAGGCGATCGAGACCCCAACATTAGGGCGCAATGGGAGAATGCGCACGTCGATTCAGCACATCTCAAGGCCTTTGCGAGTTGCTGTAACCTGCCGGATGAATCTGAATATCTCCATCCGATGTATCCGCTTACGCTTGTCTTCCCGCTAATCATGCGGATTCTCGGCCACAAGAAAGCGCCCTTCATGGTATTCCGCACGCTCAACACCAGGTTGCAGGTCGTTTCCCACCGGAGAATCGGTGTAAACGAGGTGCTGGATCTCGCCTGCGAGACCGACGCCACGCGGATCGTGCCCAAAGGATTCGAGTTGGACGTACGATCCGTTGTGCAAGCCGATCATGCGATAGTATGGGCATCCATCCACACGTTTTATTATCGAGGCAATTTCGGAGCTGCCGATTCTCAGGCCTCAGAGCTTCCGTCTCTTCAGGAGTCCCAATCATTGGGGTCATGGTATCTGCCGAATCGTATCGGGTTTCGTTTTGCAGGAATTTCCGGTGATTCCAATGGAATACATTATAGCGGGTGGTACGCGCGACGAATGGGATTTAACAGAGCTTTTGCTCAGCCGATATTGGTCCTGATAAGAAGTCTCAGTTGCCTGGAAGTTGCCGACAAGCCCTCGTTTCGGCTCGATGCCTACTTGAAAGAACCCGTGTATTACAACAGCAATGTGTTTCTCAGGGGAATAGCCGGCAGCACGTCGATCCATTTCGACATCTATTGCGAGGACAATCCCAGGCCGTCACTGTGCTGTCAATACACAGAAATGTGAGCCCCCATACCACAGTGTTTTGGCGATTGGCCGGCAGGCGAAGCAGCTGAGCTAAATGTTCCCCAGCACCGCGGAATCGTCGTTCGACGGCTCTTCCATCGGTGTGTACGGCAGAAAAGTCGAATAGGGCGCTTTGAAAACGGCCCTGACCATGCCGATAGGACCATTGCGCTGTTTACCGATGATGATCTCCGCTTCTCCCTTATGCGGGTTGTCTTCGCTTTTGTTGTACACTTCATCCCGGTAGATAAAGATGATTACGTCCGCATCCTGTTCGATCGCGCCCGATTCTCTGAGGTCCGCGAGTTGCGGTCGCTTATTGGGCCGGTCTTCCACTTTGCGGTTGAGCTGCGACAGCGCTATCACCGGAACGTTGATCTCTTTGGCAAGGGCCTTGAGCGATCGCGAGATTTCGGAGATGTCTTGCTCGCGGAGTTCAGACTTCACAGCGGGCCGCAGGAGTTGAAGGTAGTCCAGCACGACGAGCCCCAGGTTCTTTTCCTTCTTAAGGCGCCGCGCTTTAGCCCGCACTTCAAGGGTATTGATCATCGGCGAGTCATCAATAAAGAGCGGAGCATCAGCAAGTATCCCCGCCGCTGTGCCGAGCCTCGGCCAATCACCTTTTTCGCTCAGATATCCGCTGCGCAGGCTCTTGAGGTCCACCTTGGCCTTGGAACAAAGAAGCCTGAGCCCTATCTGCTCCTTGCTCATTTCCAGAGAAAAGATCGCGGTGGGGACCCTGGAGTCTACCGCGGCGGCCATGGCCACGTTGAGCGCGAAGGAAGTCTTTCCCATGGAGGGGCGGCCCGCAATAATGATCAGGTCGGAAGGTTGAAACCCCGCGGTCAGCATGTCCAGGTCCTTGAAGCCCGAGGGCACGCCCGTGATGTACTCCTTGCGATCGTATAATGCCTGGATCGTCTTGAGCGCGTCGGTCATCAATTCATGGGCGGGAACGAATGCCTGTTGGATCCGCGCTTCACCGATACTAAAGATTTTCTGCTCCGCCTGGTCAAGAAACTCGTCGATGTTCTCGTGGGATTCGTAGCAGCGTGTATTAATCTCGTTGGTCGCGGCAATAAGCCGCCTGAGCACGGCCTTTTCCTTCACAAGCCGCGCATAATGGAGGATGTTTGCAGCCGATGGAATCGCGTTCGCAAGTTCCGCCAGGTAACCGGTGCCGCCGGCCTGATCCAGAGTCCCCTCTTGCTGAAGAATGCTCGTGACTGTTACCCAGTCCACGGGCTCGCCCTTGTCAAAGAGCTTTGCCATGGCTTGAAAGATGAGTCGATGCGGTTCGCGGTAGAAATCGCTGGAGTCGAGCAGGGCCATCACTTTGGCGAGTGCATCATTATCGATGAGCAATCCCGCCAGAATGGCCCGCTCGCCCTCGAGAAACTGTGGAGGCACCCTGATCTGGGCTTCGGTGTCAGCCGGCATCCTCGCTGGTTTCCTCCGATTTCACGTCAACATTCACTTCAACGGTAACCTCAGGGTGGAGCCGCACCGCGGCCTTGTATTGTCCTAATCGCTTGATGGGCTCAGCAAGAGCAATCTGCTTCTTGTCGATCTCAAAACCCCTCTCCTGGAGGGCAGCCGCGACATCCGCGTTGGTCACGGACCCGAACAGGCGGGCTTCCTCGTCGCGAGATTTGCGAACGAACGTAAGTGTAACTTTCGACAGGAGGCCTCCCTGAACTTCCGCAGCGGACTTTGCCCGCGCCAACTTCCGCTGGGCTGCTTCAATCCGGGTGCGGTAGTAATTAAGGTTCTTGGCCGTGGCCTCACACGCCAGCTTACGGGGAAGCAGGTAGTTCCTGGCGTATCCGTCCTTAACATGGATGGTCTGCCCCACGGTCCCCAGATTATCCATATGTTCCAGCAGTATCACACGCATGGCACTGTCTCCAAGTTATTACTTCCGCGGCACGGTAAACGGCAAGAGAGCTATGTTTCGCGCTTTCTTGATTTCGGTGGTAAGCTGCCGCTGATGTTTCGCGCAGTTACCGGAGATGCGCCGCGGCACGATCTTGCCGCGTTCAGTGATGAAATTTCGGAGAATATCCGGCTCCTTGTAATCCATCCTGATCGACGGGTCTGCACAGAAGCGGCACACTTTGGTGCGCGGGAAGTGTCGTCTCCGCTGTGGCTTCGCAGGTCTGGTCGCCATAGTTATGCACCCTCCTCCTGTTCGTCCGCAACCGCGGATTCAGTAGACGCCTTCGCCGGCGACTCGGATTCCGCCGCAGCTTCCGCAGGGGCGCTTGCTTCCACGGCCTCAGGTACCTCCGCAGAAACGACCTCCGCCTGAGCCTTGGCCTTTTCTTCCGCCTCGGCCTGAAACGCTTCCAGATCGACGTTATCGTCCAGCTTGACGCTCAGGAACTTCATCACTTCTTCAGAGATCTTGAACTGCCGCTCAAGCTCCGCCAACAGCGCGGGCCGGCCCACGTAATCAAAAAGGATGTACCTGCCTTTCTCTTTCTTTTTCACCACGTACGCCATTCTCTTGGAGCCCCAGTCTTCGACCTTGATAAGCTCTCCCCCGCTGCTTTTGATGATCTGACTGTAACGCTCGGTGAGGGTTCCGATCTGCTCTTCAGGCAGATCCGGGTCAAGGATGACCACTGATTCATATCGTCTCATACGTTCTCCTTTCGGCTATCAAGCCCTTTCGGGCAAGGAGTATGTAAAAAATTTATTATACTACATGAATCTCTCGGGGCGATCAATATCAAATTTCACAGAGTTTCCCCGAAAAATCTCGAATCTGACCTCGCAATTTCAACCCAATCTGATATACCATCGGTGCGGACCTCTCTGATAGGATTGACGAATTTCTTCGTCGGATTAGTAATCCTATTTTTACGAGGGCCTTCTGCTTTGACAAGAACTTCCCCCCATTTTCAGTTTTTCAAAGCCATGCCCTCCTCCTGCACAAATTCACTTGTTTTCTTGGCATCAAGCGCTTCTCTAGATCAAGATGGATTTACCCCGGCTGAGATCTTTTTCCGAGATTCGTGTCCTGCCACGGATATTCCCCAATAACCTGTACAGCTATAGTTTTTCCCTTTCTTAGTCTTCTGGTCGGCGTGTGAAGCGCGGCGGCATGATTTTGGGCGAGCTGTGGTGTTTGCCGGGCTCGCGCGAAATTCCCGGGATGAAATGACTGCGTCGTACGGCAGCGAGCATGTCCGAGAAGGTGATACGTTTCTTGCAGTACCAGGGAGCGGAGCAAGAGATCTTTTCCCATCCGGAACTGATCGACGAACCGGACCACTAGGAGGCAATAGCTCCCGTAGGCCATCAGCGGGGCGCGAGTGACCGATTTTTTGCAACGGCACTGAGGGCCTGCGCTGCCGAGCAGTCCTTTGGTTTCCCGATTGGTGATTTCAATGCTCCGGCGGTGGCTGAATCTTCCGATCGTCTCCTTGTCGGAGGCGATGGTGTCCGTGTCGAAGAAGACCGTGTCCGGGTACGTGCCCCCAGGGTCTCGGACCATCACGATCGACAGCGGTTCATTCCCGGCAGCCTTGTACCGGATCGCCTCAAGCCGGTGCACCGACACGATGGTCTCTTGGCCGTAGAGATTGGTCCCGATCCATTCCCACTGCTCTTCCGCGTGGGTGAAGATCGCTTTCGGACAAGGCAGACGCTCCCCCTTTTTCCGTGGACGCCCTCTCCTCGGGCGGGGCGCCGCTGCCGGCAGCGTGTACAGGGCTGCGTCCATGCGGACCTTTCCGGTGATGTGCACCCCTGGGGGCGATCTTGGAGCAGTTGCTTATTCGAGTATGCCCCGTCCACGATGACCCGGAGGGCTATGGAGGGACCAAGCCACGAGTGAGTCAAACGAATCAACGCTGCCCCCAACGCGGACCTGCTCCGGTGCTTCTCCCCCACAGGCCCCACCTTTGCCTTTTGCGGCCGCCACCGACGAGCGGCATAGGGCAAA
>JAIWNO010000182.1 GCA_020216785.1 Desulfomonile sp. | reverse complement strand
GTCGTCGGCTTCGGTGAACACTCCGTGGCTTCGCCTCGGAGATGGGTATGAAGAGCGCCACGCTGCGCCATCCTGCGGAGGGGAGACCCCATCCCCCCCGCACCTCCCCATACGCACACCCGATAGCAGGTGCTTATGGCGACGACTTTCATGCGAATGCGCTTTCAAAAACGTATAGCAGTTACCAAAATAATTTCCGATTGATTTCTCCAGGTTGTCGGGAGGACCCGTTCACTTCGAGCGACGCAAGGCCGTCGAATCTTCGCTCACGGGACCTCTCGACACCCACCAAAAGACCTGCGATTCGGTCAGCCCTCTTGGCAACTGCTATAACATTCACGACGTCCGGTAGGGGCCGACCCATGTGTCGGCCCGACTTCCAGACGCACCGCGGGTGCGCTACAACGACGATGTTACTGTTTTGACGACGCAGCGGTATCAGGCAGTGACAAGGATGGATTCCGGCCACAGCGCGGCAATGTCGATCTTGCCGGTACGGCGTTTCCACGCGGCCAGCAAGTCCGGGTCGCGGAAGAGTATATCTTCAGGCCGGTGGGAGGCGATTCTTTCGAGTTGCGCCAAGATTGCCCCCAGTTCGTATTCCGTTTCGGGAGGGGCGCACGATATGAGAATCGGCGGTTCCACATCCGCCCACGATCCGAACTCAGTGCGCTCCCATACGACCGTGGCCATGGACGCGTACGCGTCCGCGACAACGACGCGCATTCCGGGATCTCCCGGATCGGGCAACAGGATCGTGAAATCGGGGGTGATTACCTCTGCATCACCGGAAAGCGGAGCGTACGAGCGATTCACAAAGACGCCCGGATCGCCGGCCGCTTCAAGGGCCCTCTCGAGAAAGGGCGGTCGCGGCGGCGGGGTCGTCTCAAATACCAAACTGAGCACTGCATGAGGATTAGCCTCTACAAAAGCGCTCAAAACCTCTATGACCGCATTTTCGGAACAAGCGCCGCGAAACCACATGATAAACGGATCTGTGGCCCTATCCAGAACTTGTGCCAGCACCTTTGACCATACGCCGCGTCGAGATGGATCGATAATCCATTTGGAAATGTACGACGCTCCGCCGGGATTGCCTGCCACGACCGGACCGCGGTCCACCAGCGACGGCCGCGGGATTGCATCCAGCTCCACGTCGTAGGTTTCCTCGTACTCGACAAGCGCTGCCATGAACGCGTCCCGGGGGAACGAGGGCGTCGACTGGACGTAGTACGGCGGCCGTGAGTCGTACGTAAGCCCGAGCTGACCGGCCTGAGCACGGAAGTCCGTGCCCGGCAGCACCGACAGAACAAAGGGATGAACCACGGAATACGCGCCGGTTCGCTTCAGCCATTGAAGCGTGCGTGAGAAACCTTCCGGCGTGTCTCCCGGCAGACCGAGAATGATGCCCGTGGTGACCTCAACTCCAGAGTTCTTGAGCAGAGTGACACCGGCGGCAACAGCGATAGGGTCACCTTGCCGGCCCGCTGCTGCAAGTACTGTTTTGTCGATCGTCTGCAGACCCACTTCCGCAGTTTTTAACCCTGCATCGCACAGCAGCCCGACGTCGCGGGAATCAAGCAGATCGGCGCGCAGCTCAGTGTGGACCGCGAGATCTTTGGACGATCGTCGGGCAGCCATCGAGCGGAGCACATCGCGAAAGCCTTTGGCAAAGTTGAACGTGGGGTCCATAAGGTAGAGTTCCCGGACAGCCGAATCGGAGCCATACGCGAAGTCGAGCACCGCGTCGATAGATCCGGCTGAATACGATCGCACCAGCTCATAAGTCTTGTGGTAGTAACAGTATCGACACCTGAACGGGCACCCGCGCACGGTTTCCAGAAAAAGCGTCCCGTCACGAGATGGTGCGATCGTACGGTCGAGGTATGGATACGGGCAGCGGTCAAGGTCCCAACGGGGAGCGGGACCCATATTCGTCTCGATACGCGCGTCGGTCTTGAAGAAAATTCCGGGAATCCCGCGCGGGTCTTTCCCTGCTGCGAGGGCCTCGACGACCGCGACGATGCGCGATTCACCCTCGCCGAACACGCCCGCGTCCACTGCCGGATGCCTGAGGACCCACATATTGTCGGGAGTTACCTCAGGCCCCCCCACCAAGACCTTGATTGCCGGCGAATGACGCTTAACGGCAGAGGCGAGAAAAAGGCTTCTCTGGGCGTTCCATACGTACAGGGTCAGGGCAAGCACGTCCGGGCGGCGCGCCGCAATTTTGGCCGCGAGGCCCCGGTCCGCGTACACATCGACAATGTCCGGCCCAGCGACTTCGGGAACAACTTTATCTTTCTCGCCGCCCTTCAGCGCTGCAGCGAGAAAACCCGCTGCCAGCGGGATGTTCGACGGCGGTTCCTGAAACGAGAACCGCGGCGGGGGCAATTGCACGAAGAGAACGCAACTCATACTCCAAGTTTATAACAGACTTAAGATGAGATGAATGAGAGTTTCCCGTCCCCAGGGAAGGGGCCTGGAGAACGGGCTCCTTCCAACTCAAGCCACCAGGCCCACCTTGCAGGAAGGGGCCGAAGGTCACGAGCGGAAAGGAATCGAATAATACGGTTGCGGATTGAATAGTACGCGGGGTGCTCAATGGTAAGCATTCACTTACGCGCGGGCGCATGTTGCCAAGGCTTTGATTTTTTGGGTTGAGCAGTCTCTCTTCCCCCGCGTAAGTGAACCGATACGCACAAAACCAAATGCAGCCCCCCCGAACTCCTGGGTGCCACACGTAAGTGAATGATTACCTTCCGGCGCAATCTCTTCTTTTCCCCTTCACGGCGAACGTGGTATGGTTGATTGTTGGTCACTCGCAATATGTGCGGACGCTTCGTGCTCATGTCCCCGGGCGGATTGGTGGCGGAGCATTTTCTGCTCCCCGAGGAGCCTGAGCTGGAGCCGCGATACAACATCGCTCCCTCCCGGCAGATCGCCGCTATTCGCCTCGCGAAGGACTCAAGCGATCGTGAGCTGGTGTGCCTTACGTGGGGACTCGTGCCGTTTTGGGCCAAAGACCGCACGATCGGATACAAGATGATCAATGCCAAGTGCGAAACCGTTGCCGAGAAGCCTGCATTCAGGGCGGCATTCCGCGATAGGCGCTGCCTGGTGCCGGCGAACGGCTTCTTTGAATGGAAACGCGATAGCGGCCGTAAGCAGCCGTATTTCATTTATGTCTCAGAGGAAGGCCTCCTGGCGTTTGCAGGCCTATGGGAGCGCTGGACGGCTCCCGGAGGCGATGTGCTGGAATCGTGCACGATTCTCACTACCTGTGCGAATGAGCTTGTCTCGTCGATTCACGACAGGATGCCCGTAATCCTGGACCCGGCGGATTACGCGCTATGGCTGGACCGGACGGTAAAGGGGCCCGAACCACTCATGCGTCTGTTCAAGCCATATTCCGCGGAGCGGATGATGAAACGCGCGGTTACCGGCCGCGTAAACAGCCCCTCAAACGACGATCCGTCATGTATTGAGGCCTTGCGCTGACAAGGAGAGCCTTGGAGGATAGGTCAAACAAAACCCATGAAACTTCGCTGGACTAAACCACTTCACTCACCCATTCCCCTAAAAACCTTGTCAGACCCCGCAATTTTCGCTATAATAGTGCTTAAGGGCTGTCGTTTAGTCGGGGTATGTGAATGAGAAAGTCGTTGTGTGGGCTGCCGCCTGCCGTGGTGGGCCTCGCAGCCGTGTTGGCAGGTTTGGTCTTGGGAGCGGGAGCCGCTGAAGCGCACCGTGATTTTACTGTAACCGAGGATGCATTCTCCATTTCAAACGCACCGGGATATTGCTTCGCGATGGCCGCGTTCTCCCGGTGGTACTACCTGACAAAAGAGGGAAGGCCACCACTGCGCAAGGCCTTGTCGCCGGATGTGCAGCAGCGCATCGCAAGCGAGCTCCAAAAGTTCTATAGCACCCATCTCGTGACGATCCAGGCGAACTATTGCAACGCGTGTCATGAGGACCCCAGAGAATCGATCCAGCAGTTTCTGGCCGGGCTGGCCAAGGGTGAGCCGCGACTTGTCTTACTCATGAACAAGAGCGGTCGCGGCGCGATCCTTCATGCGGTGCTGGCGTACGAATGGGTCCCGGAGCGGAACATCGTGAAGGTTTACGACCCGAACTACACCAACCAGGAGCGGATTATCGACCTGGATCAAAGGCGCTACACATCACTCGATGTGGGCTACACCGCGATTTGTTTCCCCGAGGTGCTCAACGACCACGCAGGCTTGGTGCACAAGATGGAAGCACTCTACGACGCGCACGTGGCGGGCAGGTCCGTGGCCGTGGCCGGCCGCTCTCAGACGAAAGCCCGCTAATCCCACCGAAATCGCTGCAAGCCTTACTCCGTCATTGCAACCCTGCTTTTCAGCCGGGTGGCAATGACGAGTTCGGCCGGGAGCTTCAGCCCCG
Source organism: Desulfomonile sp. (assembly GCA_020216785.1). Taxonomy (GTDB): domain Bacteria; phylum Desulfobacterota; class Desulfomonilia; order Desulfomonilales; family Desulfomonilaceae; genus JAIWNO01. The sequence continues at coordinate 9,134 of JAIWNO010000182.1, read as the reverse complement.
CGTAACCGAACGGTTTCGCAACCCTGCCGTTTTTTCTTGCATCCGTCGTTTTCACGGACCATAATAAACGATTAACTTGCACATCTCTCCCGGATCGGGTCGCGTCGTCGCCGACACGGAGGAGAGATGGATGAACAACCCGACCTCAAAAGGAGTATCTCACGTGTCGCTTATTACCATGAAGCAGTTGCTTGAGGCAGGCGTCCACTTCGGACACCAGACCAGGCGCTGGAACCCGAAGATGAAGCCGTACCTCTTCGGCGCCCGCAACGGAATTTATATTATCGATTTGCAGAAGACGGTGCGCCTCTTCAAGAAAGCCTATTCCTTCATTCAGGAAACCGTTGCCGGGGGCGAAAGCGTGCTCTTCGTGGGCACCAAGAAACAAGCCCAGGACGCCATATTCGAAGAAGCCACCCGCTGCGGGCAGTTCTACGTGAACCAGCGCTGGCTCGGCGGTATGCTTACCAATTTTGTCACCATCCGCAAGAGTATTGAGCGGATGAACGGCATCAGCGCAATTCTCGAGTCGCCGGAGAAGACGAGCTTGACCAAGCGGGAGCTGGCAATGCTGAGCCGCAAGTATGGCAAGCTCCACAAGTATCTCGCGGGCATCCGGGAAATGCGCAAGCTTCCGGGCGCGCTTTTCGTCGTGGACCCCAAGAACGAGAATATCGCGGTCCACGAGGCCAACAAGCTCGGCATTCCCATTGCCGCTATTGTGGACTCCAATTGCGATCCGGACGAGATCGACTATGTTATCCCGGGAAACGACGACGCGATCCGCGCCATCAGGCTGTTCACGTCCAAAATGGCCGATGCGTGCATCGAGGGGAGGGAACTCTACCTCCAGTCGCTCCAGGAGGGCGGCGAAGCCGCTGCCGTAGGCCCGGAAGTCATGACAGCGTCTTACGCGTCGGAAACCGCCGGCGGGTCCGAGGTCGAAGAAGCCGCTTTTGAAGAAGAGGAAACTGAGGAAGATAGCGAAGAGGAAGACGAGGCCGAAGTGCGGCTTTAACGAGCTTTCATCGCGGATCGGCCCGCGACCGCGTTCCGACCATAGGAGTCGATGGAATGGAAATATCAGCGAAAATGGTGAAAGACCTCAGAGAAAAGACCGGTCTGGGAATGATGGACTGCAAGAAGGCCCTCCAGGAGACCAACGGCGATGTAGAGAAGGCCGTGGAATACTTGCGCAAGTCGGGCGCTTTGAAGGCTGCCAAGCGCGAAGGCCGAGCCACCAGCGAAGGGCGAATCGGGTCGTACATTCATATGGGCGGCAAGATCGGGGTGCTGCTTGAGCTCAAGTGCGAAAGCGACTTCGTTGCCAAGACCGACCGGTTCAATGAGCTGCTGAAAGACCTGTGCATGCAGGTGGCGGCAAGCGCTCCCCAGTGGGTCTCGCCTGAAGAGGTCCCTGAAGAGATTGTGAACAAAGAGAAAGAGATCTACATGACCCAGGCCCGGGAGCAGGGCAAGCCGGAAAAGATTCTCGAGAAGATCGCGGAAGGCAGGCTTCAGAAGTTCTATTCGGAAGTGTGTCTGCTTGAGCAGCCTTTCGTCAAGGATACCGACAAGACGGTCAAACAGCTCATCAGCGAGACGATAGCGCAACTGGGCGAGAATATGACCGTTGGTCGCTTCGTCCGCTTTCAACTTGGCCAGAACTGACGGGGACATGCAGTGTCCCGCGGCTATGGCAGAGCGCTGCTGAAGATATCCGGCGAGGCCCTCTCAGGCCGAGGAGGCTACGGCCTCGACCGAGGCGCGACCGTGTCCATAGCGGTGCAGGTCGCGCGGGCAGCTCAATCGGATCGCCGGCTTGGGATAGTAATCGGGGGCGGCAATATTCTCCGCGGCAAGGACGCAGCCTCGGTCGGCGTTTCGTCGGTGGTCGCGGACCAAATGGGCATGGTCGCGACCGTTCTCAACGCGATGGCCCTCACGGCTGCGCTGGAGGGGCAAGGAGCACGCGCCGTCGCTGTTTCCGCGTTTCCGGTAGGCCGGTTTGTGGAAACTTTCGATCGCACCCGCGTCCTGGAATTCCTCGAGCAGGGCAAAGTGGTGGTATTTGCCGGTGGAACGGGCAATCCCTGCTTTACCACCGACTCGGCCGCGGCGCTCAGGGCCGTGGAAATGCAGGCTGAAGTGCTCATTAAAGGGACGCAGGTTCCCGGCGTGTACGACAAGGATCCGAAAGAGCACTCCGACGCGGTCTTCTTCGATACGATCAGCCCCGCGGAGATCGTCAAGCGCGGGCTGCGCGTGATCGATGCCGCCGCGGCGGACATCCTGGCGAGATACAGGATTCCGGCCATTGTTCTTGACCTCCATGTGGAGGGAAACATCGAGGCCGCGCTCGCAGGAGAGCGCGTCGGCACACTCATCGCGTGACACCCCGGGGAGTTCCCGAACCGAGGAATTCTCCCACTGAGGGAATAATGATCGACGACATAGTCAAAGACATGACATTGTCCATGGACAAGTCGGTTGAGACGCTGAACCGTGACCTGAAGCGTATTCGCACAGGCCGCGCGTCGCTGGCGCTGCTCGATGGGCTCATGGTCGATTACTACGGCACACCTACGCCGGTAAATCAGCTGGCAACGCTGTCGATTCCCGAGCCCAGACAGATTGTCATCCAGCCTTGGGATTCCCGAGCTGTCCCGGACATCGAGAAAGCGATCCTCAAGTCGGAACTTGGTCTCAATCCCATGAATGACGGCAAGCTCGTCCGTATCGTGCTGCCTCCGCTCACGGAGGAGCGCCGGCGGGAACTGGTGAAAGTCGTCAAGCGGATGTGCGAGGATTTCAAAGTCCAGGTCCGCAATCACCGCCGTGACGCCAACGATCTGCTCAAGGAGCTTAAGAAGGACAAAGAGATCTCGGAGGACGACCTGCGCAAGGCCCAAGAGAGAGTGCAGAAGGCTACCGACGAGTACGTGGCCAAACTTGACGCGATGGCGCAGGAAAAAGAAAAGGAGATCATGGAGATCTAGCCGCCCGTCCGTCAAAAATCGACTCCGCGCGCGATAAGCGCACCCCCGCGTTTCTGTGAGTCCCCGATCGACCGCAAAACCTGATATACTCGATCGGCCGCGCGGGCATCCAACGTTTTTCCCCGGGAGACTCTTTTGTTCTCAGTGCCGGATCAGGCCTCAGACCTTCCTCGTCACATCGCCATTATTATGGACGGCAATGGCCGATGGGCCCGTCGCCGCCTGTTGCCGCGTCTTGAGGGGCACCGCCAGGGCGCCAAAGCGGTACGCAAGGCCGTGGAATACTGCCGCCGCCGCGGTATCGCGATGCTCACGCTTTACGCGTTTTCCACAGAAAACTGGCAGCGGCCCAAGAGCGAGGTCTCCGGCCTGATGGAGCTTCTCTCACAATATTTGGAATCGGAACTGGATGAATTGCATTCTCACGACATCAAGCTTATGACCATCGGAGACCTGGGCAGTCTTCCGCACGGGCTGAAGGCTCGCATCGAGGCGGCTATAGACAAGACCCGTGACAATTCCTCCATGATCCTCAACATTGCCCTCTCGTACGGGGGCCGCCGAGACATTGTCAACGCGGCCGTCAAGCTGTCGCGGGCGCTCAAGTCCGGGGCCCTTGCCGAATCGGAAGTCACAGAGGAGATGTTTGCCGGCTGCCTTGCCACCGCGGGTCTGCCCGACCCCGACCTCTTGATCCGCACAGGCGGAGAGCTGAGGATCAGCAATTTTCTCCTGTGGCAGTGCGCGTACAGCGAACTGTACTTCACGCCTACGCTCTGGCCGGACTTTGACGAGTCAGCGATGGATCAGGCTGTGCAGGCCTATCGGTCGCGGCAGCGCCGGTTCGGGAAGACCTCCGAACAGGTGGAAGCCGGGCAGGGGGCGATCTGATGCTGCGCGATCGTCTGATCACCGCGGGAATCCTTATCGTCATCCTCGTGCCGCTCGTCATGTTCGGCGGATCGGAAGGAATAGCGTTGCTCGTGGCGGTCCTGGGCAGCGTCGGACTATGGGAGTTGTGCCGTGCCTTGCCCGCGCTGAGGGATTTCCCGGGAAAAGAGCTTACCCTCGTACTCGGGCTCTTCGTGGTTGCTGCTTTTTACGTGGTTCCCGTCGACGGCACGGGCGCGGTGCTCTGCGGTTTTCCGCTGGTGGTCATGCTGATTCACCTGGTTCTCTACCACAGAGTAGAGAGGACCGTTGAGTCCGCATCCCAGATGATCTTCGCGCTGGCATACGTGGCGGTGCCGCTTTCCCACGCTATCCTTCTGCAGCGCCTCGAGATGGGATACGCGTGGGTCCTTCTTCTTCTTGTGGTGATCTGCTTCGGGGACACGGGAGCGTATTTTGCCGGCCGCGCGTTCGGCAAGCACCGGCTGGCGCCTTCTGTGAGCCCTTCCAAGACCATTGAGGGATTGGCCGGCTGTATAGCCGCCAATTTCGTCGGCATGATCTGCGTGAAGGCCGTTTTTTGGGATTTGCCTTCGTTCCGGCAGCTCTTCTGGGTCACCGTGGTGTTGGCCATTGCCGGACCCTTCGGCGACCTGTTTGCGTCGATGCTCAAGAGGCGGCTTGGTGTGAAAGATTTCGGGTCGGTCATGCGCGGTCACGGTGGAGTGCTCGACCGTGCGGACAGTCTGATCCCGGCAATTCCGGCCCTTTACTATTACCTCATTTTTAGCGGTATCGCGTCGCCACGATGAAGCGCGTTGCTGTTCTCGGCTCCACCGGCTCCATAGGTCTGCAGACGCTCGACATCGTGCGCCTCCATCCGCACCGGTTCAGCATCGTCTCGCTGGCGGCAGGCACGAATATTGATCTGCTCGAATGCCAGGTTCGTGAATTCCGGCCGTCGATTGTCTCCTGCGCTACCGAGGCCGCAGCAGCGGAACTGACGTGGAAGCTCAGGGAGTATCCTGATCGCGTTGAGGTTGTGCATGGCACGGACGGGTGCCGCAGCGTCGCGGTCGTTCCGGAAGCGGACATTGTGGTTGCGGGTCTGCCGGGCAGCACAGGTCTCTTGCCGACGTTCGCAGCGGTCGAGGCGGGCAAGGACGTAGCGCTCGCGACCAAGGAAGTTCTCGTGATGGCCGGCGAGCTGTTCATGGACCTCGTGCGCAGCAAAGGGGTTGCGCTCTTGCCTGTGGACTCGGAGCAGTCCGCGATCTTCCAATGCCTCCAGGGGCAGGCGCACAATCCGGTGCGGCGCATCATCCTCACTGCGTCGGGCGGTCCATTCCGAGCGATGTCCAAGGCGGAGATGGACCGCGTCACGCGCTCGCAGGCCCTTGATCATCCCCGCTGGAAAATGGGCCCCAAGGTGACGGTGGATTCCGCGACGCTGATGAACAAAGGATTGGAAGTTATCGAAGCACAGTGGCTGTTCAACGTCCCAGCCTCGCGCATCGAGGTGGTGATTCACCCCCAGAGCATCTGTCATTCGATGGTCGAGTTCGAGGACGGTTCAATTCTTGCGCAGCTTGGCGCAACCGACATGAGGGTGCCGATTAGTTACGCGCTCGCGTGTCCCGACCGCGTCTCATCGGGCACGGAGCCTCTGGACTTCGCGCAGCTCGGATCGCTCACGTTCGAGGCGCCGGATTTTGAGCGATTCCCGCTCCTCAAGGCAGCGTACGACGCCATAAACGAGGGCGGCTCCGCTCCGGTCATTCTTAACGCGGCCGACGAAGCTGCTGTGGAGCTTTTTCTTGCGGATCGGATTTCCTTCCAGGATATTTCCCGCATCGTGCTTGAGTGCTTGGAACGCATACCGCGACCGATGTTGAGCACTCTCGAAGAGATCACAGGATTTCATGACGACGTCGCAGAGCACGTTCGGAGAACTCCCCGGCACCATTTGTAACCTTTGCGACCATAAGAGAAGCTGTGGTGCTGGCAGATCTATTCAGAAACGGCTTTACGTGGTTTTCATCCAGGGCCTTGGGTACAGCGCGGATCTGAGACCCACGCCGTACAAAGCATATCACGCTGTTCAACTCCTCACGTCTTCTCTGGCGACGTGGCAAGCTACCTGCGAAATGATTTACCAGACTTCTTCCGAATTGCCCGCAGTTGAGTGACCCCGGCTCTGTCGGGAGGGGGCACGCAACTCCACATTGAGGACATCCGGCTGAACCGTGGCCGTGAGATCTTGGGGACCCGTAAGGGCCTATTGCACGGCGCGCGGCAGCCATAAGACTAGAGAGGGAAAAGCAATAATAACGGCCAACGACAGTATGTAGAAAAGCACATAGGGGACCACCGCCGAGATGATATCCTTCATACTGATGTCCGACGGAGCGACCCCTTTCATCACAAACAGGAGCATACCAAAGGGAGGTGTGAGCATACCGGTCTCGCAATTGATCAGCATGAGCACGCCGAACCACACGGGATCAAACCCGAGAGTCGTGATGATCGGCATAAAAATTGGCAAGCAAATCATCATAATCGCAATGGTTTCCATGAAGCATCCCATGATGAGGACGACAATATTCATTCCCACGAGGATCATGAGAGGCGACAGCTTCAGCTGTTGCACGCTCGTTACCAGACCGGACGTCGCTCCGGTGAACGCGAGGAGACTGCTGAAGGTATTCGAAGCCGCGATAATCATGAAAACCATCACGGTTATTTCCAGCGTCCCCACGAGCGAGTCTCCGACCATCTTTACCGTGAGACGCCCATAGCAGGCCGCGACCGCCAAAGTCGCCAGCGCTCCCGAAGCGGCTGTTTCCGTGGGAGTTGCCAACCCCAGAATCATCAGGCCCAAAACGCTGAAAACGATAAAACCAAGCGGCAGCACATACGTGACCGTGGCCACGACCTTTTGTCCGAACGGCGTTCCCGATTGCTCGTATTGCGGCGCCAAAGACGGGTTCAGCCAGCATCGCACCATGATATAAACGCAGAACCACAATCCGAGAAGGACCCCGGGGACAACACCTCCGAGGAGCATCTGACTCACCGGGATACGGCCGATGCTGGCGAGCACAACGGACAATGAAGAAGGCGGGATGAGGCCGGCCAGCACTCCAACCGAGACGATCGGTCCAACGGCCATGCTGGTGGAATAGCCTCTCCTCCGCATCTCGGGGAGAAGCACTGTGCCGAGCATCGCGGTATTTGCGATCGTGGAGCCGCTCATCGCGGCAAACATAGTCCCACCGGCTGCCGCGAGCACGCTGAGCCGCCCCGGCACGCGACCGAGCCACATGTCCATCACATCGAGGGTCTTGTAAGCCATTCCCGAATGGAAAAGCAGCTCACCCATCAGAATAAAGAGTGGAATAGGGGCCAGCGTAAAGGTCGCCAAAGAACTGGATATCTGGAGGGTCATCTGGTTGAGGCCGAGCGGCCCCATGAAATACATAATCCCGATCACATCCACGAGAAAAAACGCGAATGCTATGGGCAGTCCCCAGAGGAGCAACGCGATGAGGACCCCCAGAAACAACCCCAATACGGCCCACCACTCCATGAGCATACATCCTTTCGGCAGATGACCTCAGCAAGCTCACTTCACTGTGCGGCCCGCTCCGCGTGCAGCCTCACCGTGAATAGGGGCCGACGCGCGAATCGAGAGCGCGCCGGTGAAGACCTTACGAACGAATTGAAAAGCCAACAGCAGGAAACCCAACGGAATGACGAGAAGAACGAGATATCGCGGTATGTCAACAGCAGAGACATCGGTAACCCCGCGTTGATACAAGCTCAAAACGGTCTTGATCCCGAACCAGAAAATCACCGCACACACGCCGGCGCCCACCACGCTATGGAGGAACTCGAACACGGCTTTGGTTCGAGGGCCCAGACGACGGGTCATGAGGTCAATAGCAATGTGCCGATTTCTTCCCAGGACCCAGGCCGTCCCGAGAAATGTGATCCAGAGCAAAGCATACTCGTTGAACTGTACTACCCAGAGGGGGAATGGCAGACCGACCGCGCGGGACAGGATCGCGTATCCGATGGATACGGTCATGAGAACCAGAAGCGTTCCGGCAATGAAAGCAAAGGCCGTGACAATGAAGTCGATCAATTTGCCCATTGTGTCAACTCCCGGCCGGTAGATCGATTCAGAAAAGCCTTTTACGTGGTCGTCGGCACCTGCGTTGGGTAGGGGCGGGTCTGAGACCCGCCCACCAAAGCATATCGCGTCGACCAACGCCTCACCGTGCCTGAGGCTTGCGGTCAAGGGACCTGTGGATCGATCTACTAGGAACTTAGCGCCGTCGCACTCTTTGCGGCAGATCTATTTCGTAAACAGTTCTTTGAGCTTTGGCCCGGTTTCCGGCGCCTTGCTTATGATGACCTCCCAAAGGCTCGCGTTCGCGGCATCGATCAACTTCTTCGCTTCGGCCTCGGGCAGTTTGATGGTCTTCATCCCTTGCTTAGCCATAGCCTCGACTGACTCCTGCACGCGCTTCCGGCCTCGGTCCATCGCATAGCGCTCGGCTTCCTCCTCGGCCGCGATCAGGAGCTTTTGCAACGATTCGGGCAGTTTCTTCCACGTGTTGAGGTTGATCAGGACCAAATTTGCGCCATTGTAAAAGGCCGGATCCACCGTAAATTTGACGACCTTGTCCCATCCCCAATCAGTGATAAGGCCCGCCGGCCAGATCAGGCCCTGGCATACGCCTCTTTCCAGCGCGGTGTATACATCGGGGGGCGGAATAACGACCGGCTGTGCGCCGAGTTTCTTCAAAAAGGCTACGTGAGTCGGAGCGCACCTGATTGCAAGGCCTTTGAGATCGGCCGTTTCGACGGGCTTGGTCAAATACAGCGTAAACGGGATGCCCGGGCCGATCCTGCCAAGATAGTAGCAGTTGATCTTCTCCTGGTGGATCTTGTTCATCAGATCGTTGACACCCTTGGCACGCTCTTCCCACGGGAGGAGCCAGCTCAGGTTCAAGGCGTCGGCCTCAGGAACCGCGGACACGTAGTAGCCCGTCGTGGTGAAAACCATGTCCACAAGGCCATTGCGAAGCGCTTCAATCTGTTCGTTGTACGGGATCACTTCGGGACCGCCCAAGTACTGGATCTCGAATTGGCCTGGAGCCTGGGCGTCCACCTTTGCTTTCACAATGTCCAGGAACTTCATGAAGTTCTGAACTTCGAAGACGGTTTTTGGCCACG
>JAIWNO010000181.1 GCA_020216785.1 Desulfomonile sp. | reverse complement strand
TGAACAGCACCGGCACGTTGATGCCGAGCGCTCCGACCATAGCCGCGTCATCCACCGCTCCGCGGATGATAATCCCGACCCGCGTCTTGAAGAGTACGAGGGCCATGATCAAACCGATAAGGATCGAAGCGGAAAAGACGAAAAGGCGATACACGGGATAAATGATGCCGAACAAATCGACGCTCTGGGCCAGAAATCCCGTGATCGGGACCGCGAGCGGTTTGGTGCCCCAAATCCACTTCACAGACTCCATGATGACGTATGCCAAGCCGAATGTGAGCAGCAGTTCATGCACATGGCCGAGAACATGAACGCGGCGGAGAAGAAAACGCTCCACAACAGCGCCGATCACAAAAAGGGCAACAGGCGCGACCACCAGCGAGAGCCAGAAATTGCCGGTCACACGCAACAGCGTCCACGAAAAGTATGCTCCCAGCATGTAGAACGTGGCGTGCGCGAAGTTGAGCACATTCATCATGCCGAAAACCAGCGTGAGGCCTGAAGACACCAGAAACAGCAGACCAGCGTACGTCAGGCCGTGAAGGAAGAATACTACCGACGCGCTCATCGTATCCGGTTCACCTCGCTGAGGGCGGACGGCAGTCCACCCTTCCAATCGGTCTCACGATCTCACTCGCCCACGAGGCGCGAAATCTGCAGGAGCACGCGATCGCGCTGTTTGATTATCCGATCGGCCTTATCCTGCGGCCACTGATGGAACCCTTCCCCTGTCTTGACCCCCAGTTTTCCCTCTTTGATTCTGTCTTCCATCACGGCCGGGGGGAAGGGAGAAGTCTCCAGAAACGGCAGCAAGTAAGACTGCACGTCCTGCGTCAGATCGAGCCCTGCCAGGTCCGCGGTCTCGAGAGGACCGATGAATGCCAGGCGCAGCCCAAAGCCGCATTTCACGACAGTGTCGATGTCTTCGGCGCTTGCAATACCCGCCTGAAGGAGAGACGCGGCCTCACGCCACAACGCGTGCTGCATCCGGTTCCCCAGGAAGCCGGGCACGTCTTTCAGGACCTTTACCGGTCGTTTTCCCGCCTGCTTCATGAACCGGTATACCGTCTCGAAGACCTCGTCGGATGTGTATTCCGACTTAATGACCTCGACGCACGGGACTATGTGCGGCGGGTTCCAGAAATGAGTCCCGAGGAAGCGCTCTTTGCCTTTCAGGGCTTCCGCGATCGAAGTAATGCTGATGGCCGATGTGTTGGTGCACAAGAGCGTCTCCGGACCGACATACCCTTCGACTTCCGCGAAGATCTGCTGCTTGAGCGGGAGCTTCTCGTTCACCGCCTCAATGATCAGTCCCGCGTCCCGGACCGCTTCGTCCAAGCGCGAACAGAGCGTGATTCCGGCGAGGCACCGCTCCATATCCTCGTCCGTGGCCAGCCCCAGTTCGAGAAATGTCCGGAAGTTCTTTCGAATACGCTCCGGGGCGCTTGCCAGCATGGTCTCGCTCGTGTCATAGAGCCAAACGGCATGTCCCTGACCGGCAAAGAGCTGGGCAAGCGAGTGCCCCATAAGCCCCGCGCCGATAATCCCTATGCTGATTTTGTCCGGCAAATTGTTCTCCTCCATAATTCCATACCGGCTCGCGTCGAATCTGGTGGCTTTGCGTTTCGCTTCTCGTGTTGCACACGCAATGAGCCCGTAGGTTCTGCGTCTACTGCGCGATTGGCAAGGTCGCGAAGCGCCGGCGAAGTACCTTGCCCACTATTTCGCTCTTCACAGGGAGGGTGCGGGAACCACTTTTTCACACGAAAAAGGGGGCCCCGCCATTCATGCTCGTCCCCACCTCTACCGCTCGCTGCAAATGACCATCAGGCACCTGGTGGGTTTCGATCCCTCCGCAGTGCCGAAATGAGGCACGCTCGCGTCGAAATAAACGCAGTCCCCTTCTTCCACGATGAATTGCCTGTCGCCGTGGATGAACCTCATGGTGCCTTCGAGTACGAAGAGCATTTCCTGACCTCTATGCTGAAAAACCGCCTGTGCCTTGGGCTTCAGAGGAAGCGTCAAAATGTGGGGCTCCATGAGCCGGTTGGGAAACTTGGACGCCAGGGGCTCGAACGCATACCCGAACTCGGTCCCGTCCCGTGCAATGGTCTTGCGCTCGGACTTCTTGACTAAAGTGATGGAGGTCTCGGTTTCTTCTTCAGCGAATATGGTCCCGATGCTCACCCCCAGCGCTGTGGCGATGGTGATGAGGGTGGAGACCGGCGGCGATTTCCTGGAGTTCTCGACTTTGGAGAGGTAGCCCTTGGTGAAGCCTGCCCGGTCGGCAAGACCCTGGAGACTGAGGCCGCGTTCCTGTCGCAGCTGCTTTATCTTGCGGCCGATTTCGGATTCATCGAGCATAGATGGGAATCACGCCCCTCAGGAGGAGAATTCGGTCTTAATCCACGGGGAAGAGGCCGTGGCGAGTTTCCCAACGGCAAACCCAAGGAAACCCGCGAGACAAGGAGTGAGTGTGGGGGACTCTGGTTAAAGGTCAAAGGAGAAAAGAGATCTCACGAGTTTCCAAATGGGTTTCCTAATGGAAAACGATATGACACCAACTGGAAACCTTGTCAAGGTATTTTTTGTCACTCCAATAACGATTCAATTGACGGCGGGGAAGGCTATGAAACGGAACACTCGGATGTCTCGTCAAGCACTTTCCGAATCATCTTCAGCAGTTGTCTAGCCTCGTACGGCTTGCTCACAGACGCCTTGGCCCCTTCTTCCAGGGCCAGATCGACCTGTCCGTTTGCCGCATAGCCGCCGGCGATGATAACCTTCGCGCCGGGGACAAGCCTCAGGATTTCATGGAGGCAATCCCGGCCGCATCAGTCGCCATAATTGTCTCACCCGCATGTTCCACCGCAGTGTAAAGTCTCTTGAGCTGTTCCTTGGTCATTTGCTCGGTGTTCATGATCTTCTCCGATCACTGGCGGGCGGGTTTGTCGGAGGACGAAACAGAAATGCATGACAATTTATGATATGATATCATGAAGATGTCTTGGTGGGAAGGCCCCGATCTTTCGTCTTCGGAAGAGTCGATGTGGAATTAAGATGGAAGTTACTGCTCACCCACCGCTTGGTTGAACCGCTCGCGCTCCATGACCACGTACGTCCCAGTGGCCTTGGTGCAGGTCTCGCCGTTGCAGTTCCTGATCTCCGCATCCAGATTGACTTTTGATCCGTTACGCGACTGGATGCGGCACCGGATTTCGATCTCTTGTCCTATATAAAGCGGTTTGAGAAACTGCACGTTGAGCGATGATGTCACTCCCATCTCCTGCGTGAGGAAATGCGTGGTCCAACCCATGATCTCGTCGAAGAGACCGCTCTGGATACCGCCGTGCAGGATCTTTCCGAGGCCTCGGTATTGTGAGTGGGCATACCAGCGGCAGACAAGCTCGTTAGGGTCGGTTTCGGTTTCTTGGAAGGTCAGTTTGAGTCCCACAGGGTTGGAGGGGCTGCAAAAGAAGCATCCGCCCTCGCTGTAGGGATTGTCCAACGTCTTCATTGGTCCTCCGTCCGGAGTGCGCTCAGTTGTCTGAGAGCATGGATAAACTATTGTGGGGCAGGCTGGGAAGAGACTGTCTCAAAACTCGGGAGAAGTTGAAAATCGTAGCACGATCGAGTCTTGGACCCGTCTTTGTCACCCTTACCCCAACCCTCTCCCAGTTGGAGAGGGAGGCATGTGGAGCCGATTTCCGGTCCCTTTCTCCCTCAGGGAGAGGGTTGGGGTAAGGGGTATTCGTGCTATGACGGCAGCTTTTGTACGGATTCTGAGACAGTTTCGGAAAGCCCTGCCCACAAGACCCGGCATTCACTATTTACGAGCTATTACTTTCGCCACTGTTTCCAAACCATGTCAGCGCTCTCTACCGTCGTCGCCTGATTCAACTTCATATGCTCCCAAATCCGGTGCTTTTCCTGAAGGCCGCGGATTGCCGTCACGATCCGCAGAGACTTCTTCCAGGGAAATGCCGACGCTCACGAGCGGCGAGTCGGGCAGCGGGCGGAAATTGCGGCGATCGGGCGCGGCGAGTTTTGGGTCTGAGCCGATGACGGCCTTGGGATCGAGGTCCGCGAGAGAGGGTCGTCCGACGGCTTGCACCATTTGCTTCACACGCGTTTTCAGGTTTGTGGCCGCATCAGCGGCAGGGCACGCGAACCAGCCGTTGTTCTCCATCACCACGACAGATCGGGGGACTTCAGCCAGAAACCTACATTGTGCGAACAGATTGTTTACAAACCGGTTCGGAGCAGCGGCCGCGGTCGGCTCGGCCGGGAGCATGGTAACCAAAGGAGCGGGGCATCCCCACACCGTGTTGTGGGCAACAAGGTTTCCTGTTGAAACGGTCGGGTCTCCCTCGCGGCTGTAACTCACGACAAAAGCGGCCTTGTCGCCGTTGTCCGAGCCGGGCGCCACGTCCACCAGCACGTTGTTGCTGATGATGTTGCGCGAAGAACCGTACAGGCCGATTCCCGCGTGGGTGTTGCCCGCGATGAAGTTGGCGTCGATTACGTTGCTGTGCGAGCGGCCTTCCAGGTATATCCCGCAGCCGTACCCGTCCCGATTGCCGTTGTTGGTGAAGGAATTGTTCCTGATGACGCACGAATGAGCCGACGCATCCGGGCCGATGAGCAGGCCGCATCCACCGTCCTCGTACGGTCCGAGCCACTCGTTCTCCGTGCAGACGTTGTTTACGAAACGCACACGGGCCCCATTAATCTGGCAGCCGTGGCCGCGATTTCTCGTGAACAGACAGTCGTGGACGTACCAATCATCGAGGCAGTGGAACACGCCTTCGTTGCCGTTCAGCCGCACGGTGATCCGGTCCAGTTCCCAGTGTGCATTGTCGGCAGGACGCGATGCATCGGTGGAGATCCCATGTCCACCGTATTTTTCTATGGTGAGGTTCCGCAGCACAATCCATTTCTTCGCTGTGCCGCCCCAGCGGTCGCCGGAATTGAACGCGACATCGAGGTTGTAGACTTCCACGAGATGGCCCGCGGGGTCATCGTCGTTCCACAGGCGGACGACAAGCTTACCGTTGGGCGCCTGATAAAAGGAACCGGCGGGAACATCGACCGGCGACTGGATCGGGCGCAGCATTCTGCGCTCGTCCACCATAACGAACGCATTGGCCGGAGTGCCCGGCGGCGGCCCGTCGGCAGTCCAGGAGAGGCCGAGCCTTTGCCAGCCAGTCACGCGTACACTTCCCTGCAGAATTACTTTGTCCCGGTCAACTCCTTCGTACACGATGGGAGCGCCTTCCTCGCCCGACGCTCCGCCGAGGACCTGCTCGTGGTATATTCCCTCCCGGATCAGTACGGTGTCCCCCGGCCGTGCAGCCAAAGAGGCCCTCAGAATCGTCCGGAAAGGCCCCTCTCTCGAACCTGGGTTTGTATCTTTGCCGTTTTGCACGTCGACGTGATACGTGAGCGCCGAGACAGGGAGAGGAATAACGGCAAGCATCACGGCGACGGTTGCGATACCGACAGCAATCCCCCTCGCGGCCGTACGCCGGAATCCCTGCGCATGGAGGGAACAATGATCGTATGGGATACCCTGCTTTGGCTTTACCTCGTCGATGCCACGCTGCTGATCATTCACGAGATCGACTCCGCTGGCGACGGTTGCCCGACACGCTCAGCCCGTGAATTCGCTCACCCGCTTGAAGAAATCGTGCGACGTCACCATGATCGTCTGGTTTCGGTCTTCCAGGTCGAGCGCGGCTTCGAGCGACATTGCGGCCAAGTTGCCGTCGAGCACCCGCTTGGTGAGCCTCAATCCGCCGGGGCTCTTGCCGAGCATCGCCCGCGCAGTTGACAGCGCCTCGGGAATCAATTCCTCCCGCGGCACAACGCGGCTCACCAGCCCGATCCGTTCGGCCTCGTCAGCCGGAACTCGCCTGCCCGTCAGCAGTATTTCCGCAGCGCGACTCATTCCCACCATCCGCGGAAGGAAGTACGAGCTGCCCATCTCGCCGCCCGACAGGCCAATGTTGATAAAGGACGCGACAAAAAAGGCTTCAGGACTGGCGATACGCACGTCCGACGCGAGTGCGAGCGCAAAACCGCCGCCCGCTGCAGGGCCGTTTACCGCGGCGATCACCGGCTGAGGAATCCTCCGCAACCCGCAGCACAGGTTCGAGTATCGTTTCTGGACCAGCCGCAAGTACTTCTCCGCTGACTTGAAGGCTTCATGGTCCGAGTGTTCCGCAACCTGAAAGAGGTCTGCGCCTGAGCAAAACCCCCGGCCCGCGCCGGTGAGTATGATCACCCGGATCGCCTCGTTATCGTCCAGGAAGCGGAAAAGCGTCTCCAATGCCTCGACGAGCTCGAGATTGATTGCGTTGAGTTTGTCGGGGCGGTTCATGGTAACCAGACCGACGCCGGGCTCGATTTCCTCAAGGGTGA
The DNA here is from genome assembly GCA_020216785.1 of Desulfomonile sp. GTDB lineage: Bacteria > Desulfobacterota > Desulfomonilia > Desulfomonilales > Desulfomonilaceae > JAIWNO01. Next base: position 3,577 of record JAIWNO010000181.1, on the reverse strand, counting down.
CGGGACCTTGTTTCAGCGCTTCCTTCTCGGGCATTGGAACTCCTTGTGCTTCCGTAGATAATGCATCAACCGTAGAGTCGATACCATTCGTTGAAAACCAGCAGCAGCCAGATGCGGTGCGCGTGGTCAGATTGACCCTGCTGATGCTCGTGCCACAGTTTCTTCACCGCGTCGGGCTGGAAGAAGCCGTTCCGAGTACCGAACAAACGCGACCGAGCCCATTCCTTGAGCCCATTTTTGAACCACGTCCCTAATGGGACCTGGAACCCGTACTTGGACCGGGTCAGGATGGGACCGGGCACCAGCTCCCGAGCAGCGTCCCGCATGATGTGCTTGGTGGTCCGGCCTTTCAGCTTGAATGCCGCCGGCAGTCGGCAGGCAAGCTCCACTAATCGATAATCAAGAAATGGACTCCGCACCTCCAGAGCATGGGCCATGCTCATGCGATCCACTTTGGTAAGGATGTCCTCCGCCAGGTACGTCTCGATGTCGGTGAACCACATGCGGCTCACCGGGTCCAGCTGCATCCAGCGCTGTGCAGCCTCGATGGCAGGGTCTTGGTGGGAATCGTACCGGATGCCGGTCAGTTCAGCGAGCTGGTCACAGGAGAAAGTCCGGGGAATAACTGCGAGAGGGTCGGAACGCACGCGCCGCGCGGCCTCCACAAAGAGCTTGAGTTTCTTCGACAGGCTCGTCCCATAGTAATCGGTCGTCGTGGGAAGCCGGTCAACGAGCGGCTCGATCACGCGCTCCCGGAGAGTTGACGGAAGGAGGTCGTACGCAAGCTGGAAACGCCGCGCCAAATAGCGCTCATACCCGCCGAACAGCTCATCTCCGCCGTCTCCGGAGAGCGCGACGGTCACGTGACGACGGGTTTTCTCCGAGAGGTGCCACGTCGGGACCGCGGATGAATCCCCGAACGGCTCGCCAAAGTGCCGGACCATAGGCTCGAAGATACCTTCCACGTCATATTCGACCGGATATTGCCGATGATCGGTCCCGAGGGCATCCGCGGCCATCTGCGCCCATGCGGACTCATCATGCGTTGTTCCGGGAAAGGCGATGCTGAATGTCTTCACCGGGTCGCTCGAATGCCGCCTCATGAGTGCAACGATAGCGGTGGAGTCGATGCCTCCGCTGAGAAATGCTCCAAGCGGCACATCCGACACGAGGCGGATGCGCACCGCGTCTTCAAGGAGTTCGATCAGCCTCGCTCGCGATCTTTCATAGTCTGCCTCGTTGTCCAGTTCAGGCGCGCGCCAGTACCTTCGTATCCGGGGCCCGTCCGCGTCGAAAACCGCGATATGGCCGGCCGGAAGTTTGTGCACTCCCGAGAATATGGTGTGCGGCGCAGGCACGAAATCATAGAGGAGATACTCGAACAGCGCCTGAGGGCTGATTTCCCGGGGAACCGCGGGGTCGCGCACAAGCGATGACAGCTCGGACGAGAACGACAGCCTCCTACCGGAGTAGTGATAATAGAAGGGCTTTTTTCCGAGGCGATCTCGCGCTGCCAGCAAGGCGCGGCGGCGATCGTCCCAGATGGCAAGACTGAACATTCCGTTCAGGTCGTCCACGAGTGCTTCGCCCTTTTCCAGATAAAGAGCCAGGATTACCTCAGTATCGGAGTCGGTGCGAAAGCGCAGGCCGTGAGCCTCCAGCTTGGTTCGCAATTCCTTGAAGTTATAGATTTCTCCGTTGAAAACCAACGCGACCTTGCCGTCTTCCGACAGCATCGGCTGGCCCGCGGCGTACGAAAGATCGAGGATCGACAGACGCCGGTGGCCAAGCCCACAGCCGGGAAATGAGCAGACGCCGCCCATGTCGGGGCCTCGATGACGCAGCCCCTCGGTCATCGAGGCAACTACTTCTCCGCGAGGCTGCTCAGCGAAATCGACAATGCCGCATATGCCGCACAACGTGCCGGTTCCTCCTTAGACTCGCATATTGATTAGCACCGTCGAGTCGGGGAATCCAGCACGGAGTGATCATCTATATCGGTTTCCGAAAGTAATCACGGACTGGTTTTGGGTGCCACTGCCGGTCAAGCCGGCAGTGTGATCTCATTCGGTGAAAACCTCGCATGATCCCTATAGTAATTCCTTCACTTACGCGGGGATGCTGTGAACCCCAAAAAGAAAAGGATCGATTACCGCAGAGATTGCGGAGATCGCTGAGTACAAGGGCGCACGGCCGTGCGCCCCTACCTAAGAGATCGATTCAGAAATATCTTCACGTGGCCGTCAGCAGCGACTTTGGGTAGGGGCGGGTCTCAGACCCGCCCTACGAGGCATGTCGCCCCCGAAGCCGTCATGAACAAAGACAGCATGAAAAGAAAACACCGAAGCATGGGGGTACCTCGTAACACCGATGCGCTCTCAAAGAGGTAACTTCAACGACGTTCAGTAGGGGCCGACCTATGTGTCGGCCCGGCTTTCAGGGCGCACACGCGGGTGCGCCCCTACAACGACCGTGTTACTGATTCGATGACGCATTGGTGTAGCACCATATTTTGAAGAGGGAAGAAGGACCTCCGTCCCTTCCGTGGCCGATTTCGGCCGGCAATTGGAGCTTTCGGGAAATGGAGGCCCTTCGGGCGCAAAGGTTGATTTGCCTCTGTGAATACTAGGGCGCGACAAACGTTATTGTTGAGGCCAGGTAAAGTACATCCGCGTCCGGATCATCCTTAATGGGAACCTGGTGACTTGCTTTAACCAACTGAAGGCCTGATTTCTCCACCGTGATGCTTGCTTTCCCTTCTTTGTCCGTCTTGAGCGGGTTTTTTGTGTCCGAGGCGTGATCGCCGCCGGTGGTAATAATTGCGCCCTCCACCGGATTCCCATCGAAGATCACTCTCATGGGAAGTGTGTCTCCAGCTCGGAGTGTCGTGGGGTCCTTCAGCGGCACAAGCTCAAATTGCTGTCCTACAGGCTTCAAGCTCTCGTTGCTCCCTGCCAGAAAGCCCTTACACCATTGCTTACTCTTAATGGATTCCACTATGGTGTACTTGTCTTTCCCTTCTCTCTTGGTTGCCTTCTTCCAACCGTCCGTGGTTTTCAGCCAGTAGCCGGAGTCATAGAGCGCTGCGACAATGGCCGGACTTTCTTTTGCCGACAGCGACGCGTTCCCCTTATTCTTCACGATTTCCAACGCTATGGTACGGCCGTTGGCGTCAAAAGCTTTCGGCTCCTTTACCAATGCAGGATCATAAGGTTCCGCGTTGCCGTCGTGTCCTCGAAGCACCAGCAACTCTCCACCTCGCTTCTCGATCCACGTGTCATGGGCGAGTGCAAGCTGGGCTGAGCACAGCAACAAAATCACTGCGAGAATGATTCTCTTGGACATTTCTCCTCCTCGAATCTTGTGCGCATAGCATTATGGGCTATGCCGATATCCGGAATAGGGCAGGTCTCCATAGAGGACCCCTGCTACGTACTCCCCTCGTTTCAGCGCTTCAGGAATCGACGGATTCCCGCCGCTCTCACGAACGAGAGACAACAAAGCTCCCACGCCGCGGCCGCTTACCAAAACGTGTATGTGAGTCCCCCGGCTAATTCCCACTTGGGGGGAGGATCGT